>DASPWV010000633.1:0-6472 GCA_035637635.1 Vicinamibacterales bacterium
GCTTCCGAGCCGCCGCGTTCGGTGTGCTCCGGCTGATAGCTCCACGTGATGAACGCGGTGAACCCGCCGGTTTCGTCCTGCACTTCTCGAAGTCGCAGCAAATGCTCCAGCCTTTCCTCGAACGTCTCGACGGTGCCGTACATCATCGTCGCCGTCGTCCTGAGGCCGGCGCGATGCGCGTGTCGCATCACGTCGAGCCATTCATCGGCCGAGGCCTTGCCGTAGCAGTTCAGAAGCTTGCGAACCCGGTCGACGAGGATTTCTGCGCCGCCGCCGGGGATGCTGTCGAGCCCGGCAGCGATCAAGCGGTCGATGACCGCGGGCACAGGCAGTCTCGACATTCGCGAGATGTGAATGACCTCCGGTGGCGATAACGCATGCAGCTTGAACGAGGGGTACCGCTCCTTCACCGCGCGGAAGAGATCCTCGTACCACTCGAGCGGCAGATCGGGGTTGTGTCCGCCCTGCAGGAGCAACTGAACGCCACCGACCGCGATGGTTTCGTCGATCTTTCTGAAGATCTCGTCGAAGCCAAGCACGTAGCCTTCCGCGTCTCCGACGGGACGATAAAACGCGCAGAAGTTGCATCGCGCCACGCACACGTTCGTGTAGTTGACGTTGCGGTCGATGATGTAGGTGACGATGCGATCGGGGTGGCGGCGGGCGCGAAAAGCGTCGGCCATCCGCGCAAGCCAGTGAGTCGGCGCTTCTCGATACACAAACAGCGCGTCGTCTCGCGTGAGACGGTGGCCCTGCTCGACTTCGCGCTCGATTTGATGAAGCGTCATCTCGAAGAGTAGAACCTCACCGGCCGAAGGCCGGCCACGAGCCCGAGCTCCGCCGCGAATCGGTAAAAACGCTCGAGCCCCTCGATTTCGCGCTCACCCAGCGGGTATTTCAGATTATCACGCAGGTATCGCTCCACCTTGCGTGCGCGACCTGCATCGCCCCCGCTCACGTCCTGCGCGATCGCCGCCACGTGTCCCACGCCGCGATCGCGCGCGGCCTGCAACTCGGCAACGTGCGCGGAACCGACAGCTCCGGCACGGCCGGCCCACATCGCATAGACGAACGGCAAGCGCGTGAAGGCTTTCCACTCGGTGCCGAGGTCGATCTTCTCGACACCCGGGGGCAGGGGATCGACGTCGAGCGCGGGATCGCCGATGACGAGCGCGGCATCCGCATGCGCGAGCATCGCCCGCAGGTTCGGATCCCCCGGTGTGATCGTTGGCGCAATTCGCCATTTGTGCGCGCACAGGATTCGCGTGAGCGCCACAGACGTCTTCGAGCTCGTGTCAAGCGCCAGCGTCTCGATCCGCTCAACCGGCACCCGCGAGAACACGGCCACCGACGACACAGGACCATCGGAACCGATGGCAATATCCGGAACAATAAAGTAGTCGCCTCGCAGATACTCGATTGCGGGGATGAGGCCGACGTCAATCTGCCCATCGTGTAGCAGTGAGGCGCACTGCGAAGGGAGATCGAATCGCAACGAAAACAAATCAGGGCGATCCTGCAGTCCGTCGACGAGCGGCTTCGTGTTGAGATATGAGACGGCGCCCAGCCGAACGACGCTCACTCTGCGCGATACTCCTGCGGCTCGAAACCCGCCGCGCGGATATTGCGCTCGACGTCCGCCACCGTTTCTCGACGTTTCCCGAGCGACTCGTCCGTCGTTGCCGGAACGGCGTCGAGAAAATCCGCGCCAAAGGTTAGCGCCACTTGCGCAAGCTTGGGGCCATACAACGTCCAGTCCACTTCCACCAGCACCGGCGGCGCGTTCTGGATCTCGCTCAGCGCGAGCCGCGCGATGGCAATCATCCGGACATCCTCGTACCCGGTCGTCGGCTTGTCGTCTCGAATGTTGCGGGGAAGCGGCGCGACGCGGCGAACGCCGCCGACATCGCGCGCGCACCGCGCAAAGCGGTCAACAATCTCGTCCCTTCGATCGGCCACCGGGTTGGCAACAGTCAAGCGTTCGGCCCGAAGTCCCGCCTTCCTCGCTTCTCGCACTTTTTCACTCACATCATCAAACAGGTCCACTGGCAGCTCGGCAACATCAGCCAGCCCGGCGGCTGCGAATTGCGCGAGAACCTCGTGAAGATTGCCGCGCGCCCATCCTTCGCGCGTTCCGGCGGCGAGATCCGACAGCGAGAAACCCCTGACGACTCGCGTTCCCGCCGCCTTCTTCACCGAGCGCACGACGTTCAGCGCTTCCTCGAGGGTCGGCGGCGTGCCGAGTATTCGCACCTCCGATGCCGCATCCGGAATCGAAACGTCGGCCGGTGCGTCTGATGCGCGAACGACGTGCACGCGTTGATACCAGACGCGAGGCTGCGGAGACGTCCTGCGTCGCGCTTTGTCGGCACGCATGCCGAGAGTCAGGATGTCTTCGGTGGAGAACGATTGCGTTTGACCCATATCCATACCGGCGGGGCTGAAGCCTCGCCACTACACGCGCTAAAGCCTCCGCCACTACATTGACTAAAGCCGCGCCACTACACTGTCATGCGTTCGACGATCTTCTCCGCCAGCGCAAGCGCCGCGCGACCCGCAGAGCCAGTGACTCCCGGCGCCCGGTGGTCACGGACAGCCGCGACAAAGTCTTCGAGCTCGCGTTTGAGCGGCTCCTCACGAGGCACGTCGAGCTTGCCTCCTTCGATAGTCGGCATTCCGCCATCCTTCGAGACCAGTCGCCACACTTCCAGCTCCTGCGAGCTGTAATCAATCGACACGTACGAGTCACGCTGAAAAAACCGCATCTTGCGAACGCGATCGCGACTGATTCTGCTGGCTGTGAGATTGGCAATACAGCCGGTGGAGAAACGCAGCCTGACGTTCGCGATGTCGATCCGCGGTGTCAGCACCGGCACGCCAACCGCATCGATGCTCGTAACCTCTCCGGGCACGAAGTCGAGCACGAGATCCAGATCGTGAATCATCAGATCGAACACGACGTCGATGTCGAGACTGCGATCCGGAAACGTCCCGAGGCGGTGCACCTCGATGAAGCGCGGCTCGGCGATCATGTTGCGCGCTGCCGCGACGACGGGATTGAATCCCTCCGTATGTCCAACCGCAAACCGAGCGCCGCTGCGGGAGGCCGCCTCGAGCAGCCGATCCGCATCAGCCGTCGTCCTGGTCATCGGCTTTTCGACCAGCACGTGAATGCCGTCGTGCAGCAGCGGCTCTGCGATCGCGAGGTGGGTTTCAGTCGGCGTTGCCACTGTGACCGCGTCGACAGCTCCACGCACCTCACGCCAGTCGGTGAAGGCCGCCACGCCGTACTCCGATGCAACTTTCGCGGCGCGATCGCGATTGATGTCGACGACGCCCGCAAGCTGGACACCGGGCAACGTCGAGAGAATGCGCGCGTGATGTTGCCCGAGATATCCGACGCCGATGACCGCCAGTCTCACGAGTCGGCACCCGAAGAGAGATTGCGCGGCGGCGACGAGGCCGGGCTGCGACCAACGATGGCAATGCCCGCTTCGTCCGCTGCTTTGAGCATGCCTTCGCCGTCAAGCATCAAAGTCTTGCGCGCGGCGACGGAGAGCACTGTCGCCCCGGCAGCGCGCATGGCCTCGATGGTGGGAAGCCCCACCACCGGAACGTCGAATCGCATGTCCTGATTGGGCTTGGCGACCTTCACAACGGTCACGCCACGGCCCGCAAGCCGTCCGGCGCGCGCAATCGTCTCGTCCGTTCCTTCCATCGCCTCCACTGCCACGACCGCCTGGTGCTTCACGCACAACGTCTGGCCAACGTCCAGGCCGGCGATCGTATCAGCGATGCGGTACCCAAGCTCGAGATCCGCACGCTCGTCCGCCGTCGGGACTCTTCGCGTGAGCACGCCCTCTCGCGCAAGCAGCGGCTCGAGAAACGTCGTGGAATCGAGAAGCTCGATGCCGTGCTCGCGCATCACCTCTGCGACAGCCGCGATCAGCGCATCGGTATTGCGCGCGCGGAGTCTCGCAAAAACCGACAGCATCGTCAGATCCGGTATGACGCCGCCGAAGATTTTGGTGTGCTTCACCTGGCCGGCCATCACCGCCTGCGTGCATCCCGCGCTCTCGAGGGTATCAATGCATTCTCCCAAATGGCCGAGCGCGACCCAATGCACCGGCGCCGCCGGCGGCTTCGACGCAGCCGTTTCGAGCGCCGGAAACGCTTCGTCTTTGACGGCCACAATCGTGACGTCGTGTCCCAACGAACGCGCCGCGTCGAGGACGAGAAATGGAAAGCGACCGTTGCCGGCAATCAGCCCGAGCTTCATTCCTCGTCGGTGCCGAGATCTTCCGCCTTGCGGCCGCGCCTCAAGATGACGCCGCGTGCGGCGGTGCGGATGAACTGCACCAGGTATGACACTTCCGGACAGGCAAGGGCTGGATCCTGTTCGATTTGCGTGAGCGCCTGGCTGGTATTGAGCTTCGACTGCACGAGATAGCGAAATGCGCGCTTGAGCCGGGCGACCGTGTCCTTGCTGAAGCCACGCCGCATCAGGCCGATGGAGTTGGCGCCGAAGATCCGCGCCGGACGGCTGCCCACCGTTCGCGCAAACGGCAGCGCGTCTTTCGTGACGACGGAGTAGCCGCCGATGAACGCGTGACGTCCGACCCGGCAGAACTGGTGCACCGCCGATCCCGCGCTGATGTTGGCGAAATCCTCCACCGTGACGTGGCCACCGAGTGTCGCATGCGGGCCAAAAATGGTGTCGCTGCCGACATGACAATCGTGGGCGACGTGCACGTAACCCATGAACAGGTTGCGATCGCCGATGATGGTCCGCCCGCCGCCGCCCGCCGTGCCGCGATGAATCGTCACGAACTCGCGAAAGATGTTCCGTCGTCCGATCTCGAGAGTGGTTTTCTCGCCTTTGTATTTCAAGTCCTGAGGCGGCAATCCCACCGACGCAAACGGGTAGATCTCGCTCTCGTCGCCGACAATCGTCCATCCATCGACCACAGCCAACGCACCCACGCGGCAGCGCTTGCCCAGGACGACATCGGGGCCGACGACCGCGTTGGGGCCGATCACCGAGCCTCGTCCAATCACTGCCCGCGGATCGACGCGCGCGGTCGCGTCGACCGAGACGCCGTCATCGGCTACCGACAGGATCAAGTCGGCCTCCGCGACGGGCTGATCGTCGACCGTCGCGCAAGCGCGCGCCCGAACGATCGGCCCACGACGACGGCCAAGTGAGACTTCGAGCCGCAGTTGATCGCCGGGAACGACTTGTTTTCTGAACTTCGCGTTTTCGACGCCACGCAGCGTCACTCGACTGACGGCCGTGTCGGTAGATGCCGCCTTGGACGAATCGCAGCCCTGCTCGAGGAGCAGCAGCGCCGCCGCCTGCGTGAGCGTTTCGATCATGAGCACGCCCGGCATCATCGGCGCGCCTGGGAAGTGGCCCTGGAAGAACTCTTCGTTCACCGTGACGTTCTTGATGGCGACGATTCGACGCCCGGCCTCGTGTTCGGCAATGGCGTCTATCAGGAGCGATGGATAGCGGAAGGAAAGACGGTCGAGAGCCGACGGCAGGAAGGAAGGCAAGGGCAGGTATCAGAATAGTGCAAGTTTCCAGTTGCCAGTTTCCAGTTCATCCCTCGACGTTGCTCAGGATGAACCCTGAGCCGCGTCGAAGGGTTCAAAGTTTAGTTGTCAGTGGCGCGTTCAACTGATAACTAAACTTTGAACTGACAACTGATAACTGGAAACTTCTTTACATCGGCGGCTTTGCTGCTGTGCCCTTGTAGCTCGCGTCGAGCCTCTTGATGACCTCTGCTGAAATATCGAGCCCGAGATCCGCCCAGACCAGACCAGAATCCGGTCCGTTGAAGATGAAATGCAGCCCCTTCTCCTGGCCAACCTGCGCCAGGATGGGATCGATTTTCTTCTGGAACTGCTCCTGCAGATTGTTCTGCAGCTCCTGAATCTCCTGTTGCGCGTCCTGCGTGAAGCGCTGGATATCGACCTGCGTGCGCTCGATCTGTTTCTGCAAGTCCCCTTGCGCGTTCGCGTTCATGACGGGGCCTTCTTTTTCGAGCTTCTGCTGCAGCGCCTGCAGCTGCTTGTTCTTGTCGTTCAACTCGGTGGCCTTCTTGGCCTGGAGCGTCTGAATCTGGCCCGAGGCGGCCTTGCCTTCGGCCGATTCGTTGACGATGCGCTGCAGGACGACGAACGCCATCTTCGCGCCCTCCGGAAACGGACGGGGCGCCGCCGGCGGAGTGGTCTGCGCTGGAGGGGTTGCCGTTGGCGCGGGAATCGTCGGCTTTGGCGCGGTCTGTGTGGGGGCAGGTTTAGGGGTCTGCGGTGCGGGAGGCGTCTGAGCAAACGTCGGCGCGCCAGCGAGCACGACCGCCAGAGCAACTGCCAAAACAAAACCTTTCATCGCCATATATCCTTTCGACAAGCCATCCGAATCCATGATTTTACCGCACTCGGCACTCGGCACTCGGCACCTGGCACT
>DASPWV010000634.1:0-3481 GCA_035637635.1 Vicinamibacterales bacterium
ATCGACGGTGATGAGCATTTACGACGCGGCGACGCTCTATCAGAAGCACCGTGTGCCTCTCATTGTGCTTGCCGGCAAGGAGTACGGCTCTGGCTCCTCGCGCGACTGGGCCGCCAAGGGCACGATGCTTCTCGGGATCAAAGCGGTCATTGCCGAAAGCTTCGAGCGCATTCATCGCAGCAATCTCGTGAACATGGGTGTGTTGCCGCTGGAGTTCAAACTGGGTGAGTCGGTGGCGAGTCTCGGTCTCACCGGACGTGAAGTCTTCGAACTGGTCGGGTCAGGCCCGGCTCTGCGCGCTCGCGGCGACGTGGTGGTGGGTGCGACGGCAGAAGACGCCGCAGTTCGGACGTTCACCGTGACCGCTCGAATCGACACGCCCGAGGAGCTCACGGCGTTCGAACACGGAGGGATTCTGCCGTACGTGTTGCGGCAACTTGTGAAGCGGCAATGACTTGCTGAAACTGATCGTGAGCAGTTCCTCCGTCATGTTTACTACCGACGAACTCCGCCTTCGCGCCAAAGCATTGGGGTTCGACCTCTGCGGCATTGCGCCCGCCACCGCTCTCCCGGAGCTCACGCGTTTGCGTGAATGGCTGGATGCCGGATACGCGGGCGAGATGATTTACCTCCACAAATCTGCGGAACCGCGCGCGGATATTCGAAACTTTCTTTCGTCCGCCCGATCGGTGATTGTGACCGGAACGGTGTACTACACAGATCATCGAAGAGTTGAGGGCGAGGGCGTGGGTTCAGTTACGCCGTCCGACGCTGTCGAAATCGCACGCTACGCCTGGGGCGACGATTACCACATCGTCCTCGCCGAACGCCTCGACGCGCTCGTCGCATGGCTGCGCGACCAATCGGAGACACCGTTCGAGGCCAAGATCTTCGTGGACAAACACCACGTGCAGGAGCGCGTGTTCGCGAAATACGCCGGCCTCGGATGGATAGGGAAGAACACGTGCATCATCAATCCCGAGCTGGGCTCGTGGTTGTTTCTCGCAGGTGCCGCTGTCAGCCTCGAGCTTCCCGTCGATGTGCCGGCGCTGGATCAGTGCGGGGAATGTACGTTGTGTCTCGATTCCTGTCCGACCGGAGCCCTTGTCGACCCCTATGTGATGGACGCCACGAAATGCATTTCGTACCTCACGATCGAGCTGAACGATTGCATACCGGCACATCAGCGCGGCAGTGTCGGCAACCACGTGTTCGGCTGCGATATCTGTCAAGACGTGTGCCCCTGGAATCTCGCGCCGCTCGGTACGAGTGATGAAGCGTGGACCGCGCGCGCAGGCCGCGCCACGCCGCGGGCCGCGGAGTTGTGGCAGCGATCGGATCAGCAACTGCATGCGCTTGTGGATCGCAGCGCGATGAGGAGGACGAGCTTGTCGCGCCTGCGACGCAACCTGGCGGTCACGCTCGGCAACAGCGGCGATCCAAGAATGGCGGAGGTGCTCGATCGCGCGGGCGGCGGCGTGCCTCGCGCAGCGCCCAGCGCGCACACGGCGCTCGTCACCGAGCACGTCGAGTGGGCGAAGGAGAAGCTTTCGCAGTCGACCGCGGACTGATCGTAAGATTCGAGCTATGTCCGAGACTTTCTCCCCCGTGCTGCTCGTCTCCATGCCGCAGATGCTCGACCCCAACTTCGCGCGCAGCGTCGTGCTGCTGGCGGAGTACGGCAGCCATGGCGCATTCGGTCTGGTGGTGAATCGGCAGATGAGCGAGCCGGCTCACGAAGTGATTACGCCCGAGCCGCCCATGGACATCCATAAAGAGGTCCATCTGTATGTCGGCGGACCCGTCGAGCCGAATCGCGCGTGGGTGTTGACGGCGCACAAGCATCTCGATCAAGACGCGCTTGAAGTGGTGGACGGCCTGTATCTGTCCGCGGCGCCGGAGGTCATCAAACGCGCACTGCAATCCACGCCCGATCCGCGGATGCGCCTTGTGATCGGTTATGCCGGATGGGCCCCGGGGCAGCTCGATACCGAGCTCGCGGCGTCGGCATGGCTGATGGCGCCGATTGAAGCGGATCTCGTGTTCGATGTGCCGCTCGAGAAGATGTGGGAAACGGCTATCCGCCGGCTCGGCGCCGAACCATCGGCGCTGCAATCATCGTCCGGTGTCCATTGACCCCCAGACTGCTGACGATCTCATGGGGCAGGCCCCTTTCAAGAGGCAAATCGTGAACGGTCGATCAACGTTGCTCGCCACTCTTATCGTGCTGACGCCAGCGCTCGTCTGGGCGCACGTGACGGTTCGCCCCCGTGAGTCGAAGACGAGCGCGCTCGAGCACTACACGGTCCGAGTGCCTACCGAAGGCGCGGTGTCCACGACGTCGCTCGAGCTCGAGATTCCAGCGGGCGTCACTGTGACCGAGGTGCCATCTCCGAGACAAGCAACGAGCGACACCAAACGCGTGAACGGCCGGATTGTCGCGATCGTCTGGACACAGGAAATCCCGCCGAAGGAAGCAGCCGAGTTCGTCTTCACGGCGCGCAATCCTTCAGCAGGTACCGAGATCGCGTGGAAGGCGCACCAGCGGTTTGCCGACGGCACAACCGTCGATTGGATCGGCAGTCCCGGCGGAAAGCGGCCAGCCTCCGTCACCAGGCTGATGCCGGCTTCGGCAAGCAGGTAGTGCTGCGCTGCAGTTCACGATCGGATTCATCGGTGGTCTGACGACGTACTCCAGGGTCAAGCACGAGACCACGCCAACGCGTCTGGTCTCACGCGCGACGGACACTGGTAAGCAGGTATGCTGGCGCCGTGAAAGCGGCATATTCCATCCGAAAAGCGATTCCGTCTGATCTCGACGCGCTTATCCGTTTCACGTTGCAGGAAGCGCTTGAAGCCGAGGGCGCTGAGAAAAACGTGGAGGGCGTGCGGCGCGGCGTTCTAGCGGCGTTCGCCGATCCACCAGCCGCGACCTACTGGATGGTCGAGACTCGGGAAGGCCAGGTGGTCGGCAGCACGTCGTCCATAACGGAGTGGAGCGACTACAACGGCGGATATTACTGGTGGGTTCAGAGCATCTTCATCGTCCCCGAGCACCGCGGCCGTGGGGTCGTCGACCTTCTTCTGGATCATCTCGCGAGAACGGCGAAAGCCGCCGGCGCCTTGGACCTGAGACTCGCCGTGCACCACTCAAACCGTCGTGCACTCCGCGCGTACCAGCGATGCGGTTTTGCGGTTGCGCCGTACGTGATTATGCGGAAGCCGTTGTCGTAGCGCCTTTGCCGGTGGCACGCGGGTTGGCGTCAGGCGAGTGAATCTGGTGAGGACCGTGCTGCCCGGCGGCCACTGAGGTCGCCGACTCGAATGCGGTAAACGACGGGTTGTCCTTGCTCCTGACCGCTGCTCAAGTCGGCCGCCGCAGGCAGCCACCACTGTGCGCGCTCGTGAAACAAGTCGAGCGCACGCGCACGTCTACGCTCCGCGTCCATCCTGTCGCGAACTTCCTCGTAGATTCCGATGA
>DASPWV010000635.1:0-1788 GCA_035637635.1 Vicinamibacterales bacterium
CGCGCCGTGCGCCATGCAGGGGAGTTTCGGGCAAGAGCACGAGAAACTCTTCGCCGCCGTAGCGACACTTCAGGTCGGAGGTACGAAGCACTTCTCGGATGCGCCGGCCGACGCCCGCGAGAACCGTGTCGCCGGTCAGATGTCCGTATCGATCGTTGATGTCCTTGAAGTGATCCACGTCGATCATGATGAGCGAGACGGGCATCTGACTGCGCCGTGCGCGCCGAAGCTCGCCGTCGATGACCTCCACCGCATGCGACCTGGTCGCGCAGCCCGTCAGTGAATCGCGCAAGCTGTTGTCGCGCACTTCTCGAAAGAGCTGCGCGTTTTCGACGGAGACGGCGAGCAGGGCCGCCGCCGCCTGACCGGCACGCACGTGTTCGGCCTGATTGTCGGTGCCGGTCAACCTCAGCACGATCGTGCCAATGCAATCGGCGCCGGCCACGAGCGGAATGCCGACGATATCTCCGTCGCGGATCACGGCCTCAGCGCCGGCAAGCACACGGTCGGCGACGTCGCACCGTTCATCACCTGGTTCGGCCGCGCGCGCGTCGCCAGCAAGCGTTTCCCAGTAGTTGCCTTGGCGTCGCAGCACCGAGAAATCTGTGGTCCCGACGATCGGCGGCAAGTGCTGCAGCACGGCGGAGCGTATCGCGTCGTTGTCGAGCGCATGCGACAAGGCCTGGCCCAACCCCACCAACCGCTCGAGCTCGCGCGCGCGCGCTTCCGCTTCCTTCTTGGCGGCCACAGCGGCAGACGCCGCTTCGTCCATTTCGTGGCGCTTGCGAAGTTGATGAAAGATGAAAACCGTCGTCAGAAGCAGCAGCGCGGGAGAGAGTGCCAGTCCGGTCTGGGCTTCGACTTGGCGAATGTAATCGAGGGCGTGCATGATCGGCGCGGCGAACGCGATAATGACTGCGCCGATCAAACCCGCGACGAGGACGGTGTCCTGTCGACGAAACAGCATCATGCTGCGCAAGGCATCCTAACCCAGAGAAAAGCCGCGTCGAACAGGAAAACTCATCTGGCGGCGGTTACAATACGTGTATGCGATCGTTGAATTTCGTGATCGCGGGAATGGCGCTCGGCGTCGCTACGCTCGTTTTCGCGCAGGCTCCCGCGAAAAAATCGCCCACGCCAACTCCATCGAAAGCTGCTCTGGCAATTCGCATGCCTCCGATGCCGAATCCCGGCTACCCGCCGGGCCGCCCCATCGAGGTGGCGCGCGCCGCCTACAAGTTCGCCGCTGAGCATGGAGAGGTACTGAAGTACGTGCCCTGCTACTGCGGCTGCGAGGCCAGCGGGCATGCGCATAACGAGTCGTGTTTCGTCAAACGGCGCGACGCCCAGGGGAATGTCCTCGAGTGGGACACGCACGGCTATGGTTGACAGGTCTGTATCGATGTCGCGCGTGACGCGATGACTATGTACAACTCCGGCGCTGACGTATCCGCCATTCGAACGGCAATTGAAAAGAAGTGGACGCCGTCGCATTCGACCAAGACTCCGACGCCGTACCCTCCGAAGAAAGGGGATTGAGGGCCAGTGTCCGCCTGGTGTGGCCGATGACGACATGACGGCGGTCTCCGCTCTCGACCGCCTCTTCGAACGTATTCCCGTAGGTATTTACGTCGGCACGCTGGCCGAACACGACTGCCACACGCTCGCGGCCAACGCGACCCTGAAAACACTTCTCGGATATCCGCTCGACACGCCCGACTCGGACGTTCACCCGTTCTCGACCGATCGCTTTCCCGACGCACAGGCCCGCGCAACCCTCGTCCAACA
>DASPWV010000636.1:0-5433 GCA_035637635.1 Vicinamibacterales bacterium
CGCTCGTGCACGTCGATCTCTATCGTGTCGATCGCGTCGACCTCGACGAGATTGGGTTGGACCAGGAGCTGGCGGCCGCTGGAGTGGTCGCGATCGAATGGGCTGAACGGTTGTCCACGAGGATCGAGGATGCCATCACGGTTGACATAGAAGATCGCGGCGGCGACCTGCGCGCAATCCGAACGTGTTCCAATTGAACCGTGCATACAGGAACAGATATGGGAGTCGAAGAGACGTTGCTGATGGGCCGCGGCAATCGCATGGAGCGTGCACCTGCAGAGCCGTGGCGGCAGGCGGTGGAGCAATCGGAGACGCGTGTGCGGCCCAGGCTCGCGTTCATGACAGATGAACATCGACTCGCTCGCGAGGCGGCCGTCAGGCACTTGCCGCGAAACGATGGTCGACCGTTGGCGACACTGGACCTGGCGAGAATCACCGGCCTCACGGCTTCGCGCGTCGACCAGGTCGTCATCGATCTTCATCGCAACCTCTTTTTTCTCGTGCGAAGCGACGCAGGCGACGTGTCGTGGGCGTTTCCCGTCACCCTGGATCGAACGCCGCACCGGCTCGCCTTCGACAGCGGAGAACGCCTGTACGCGGCTTGAGCCGAGGACGCGATAGCTACGCCCTTCGTGCAAGGGCGCCTTCGTGCGGATCGATTGACGGTACGAATCGAATCGGCGTGCGCGTCGTGCGGTGCAGAGCTCGCGCTCGACTTGACCGATCAACTCGAGTGGAAGGTGCTGCGAGGACCGGACTTGCTGCTCGTCTTCGAGCCCGAGATCGACTGGTCCAGGTTCAAAGCGCCGACCATCTTGAATGACTATTGACTGAATTCGTTGTTCTTCTGTTCAGAAGAACACGCGGCGGCCTACAGATCCTCGAGGCGGCAGATCGACGGGCACTACTTGACGCTCCCACAAAGCGTCTTCTCGACGCGTCACGCACAGGGAGCGTTGTTTGGATTCTCTTCGGCGCCTTCGGTTCCTTCGACGCCTTCGGATCATTCCATCCGGTAGTTTGGCGCTTCCTTCGTGATCGTCACATCGTGCACGTGACTTTCACGATAGCCTGCGTTGGTGATTCGGATGAGTTGTGCGTCACGCTGAAGGGCCGAAATGTTCGGGGCGCCGCAGTATCCCATACCGGCCCGGACACCGCCGATCAACTGGTGCACCACCATCGCGATGCTGCCCTTGTGCGGGACGCGGCCTTCGATGCCTTCGGGGACGAGTTTTTCGGGCGTGCCTTTCCCAGCCGGACTCGTGCCGCTTTCCAACTCGAAATCGTCCTGGAAGTAGCGATCGCGGCTGCCTTTCCGCATGGCGCCAATCGAGCCCATCCCGCGGTACTCCTTGAACGTGCGGCCCTGATAGAGGATCAACTCTCCTGGACTCTCATCGGTGCCGGCAAAGAGGTTGCCAGCCATGACGGCGCTCGCGCCAACGGCGAGAGCTTTCACGATGTCGCCCGAGTTTCTGATGCCGCCGTCCGCGATCACGGGTACTTCATGGCGCGCGGCCGCCTGAGCGCACTCGTGAATCGCCGTGATCATCGGGACGCCGATGCCCGCCACGATGCGCGTCGTGCAGATGGATCCGGCGCCGATGCCCACCTTCACCGCATCCACACCGAGATCCACCAGCGCCTCCACGGCATCGGCGGTTGCGACGTTGCCGGCGACAAGGTCGACGTCTTTGAAGGCACGGCGCAGCCGCTGCACGATGTCCATGACGCCTTGCGAGTGGCCGTGCGCGGTGTCGACGACCAGCACGTCGACGTGAGCGGCGACGAGGGCCTCAGCCCGCTCGAGCGTATCGCGCGCGATGCCGACGGCCGCGCCCACGCGGAGCCGCCCCAGTGAATCCTTGCAGGCTGTTGGATATTTGATGGCCTTCTGGATGTCCTTGACGGTGATCAAGCCCTTCAACCGGTACTCGTGGTCCACCACCAGCAGCTTTTCGACTTTGCGCTGATGGAGAATCGCGCGCGCTTCGTCGAGTGTCGTCCCCACTGGCACCGTGATGAGGTTGGTCTTGGTCATCACATCGGTCACGGGCCGATCCACGTTCGTTTCAAACCGTAAGTCGCGATTCGTCAGGATGCCGACGAGCCGGCCCTCTTTGCTTCCGTCATCGGTGATCGGGACGCCGGAAATGCGATACCGGCGCATCATCTCGAGCGCTTCGATGATTCGAGCCTGAGGGCCCAGCGTGATCGGGTTGACGATCATCCCGCTCTCGGATCGCTTGACGCGATCGACCTCGGACGCCTGCTGATCGATTGGCAGATTCTTGTGGATCACGCCCAGTCCGCCGTGCTGGGCCATTGCGACGGCCATCTCCGATTCGGTGACGGTATCCATCGCCGCGCTCAGAAGCGGCACGTTGAGACGGATTCTCCGCGTCAGTCGTGTGCTGACGTCCACTTGCGCTGGCAGCACCGTGGAATGCCGCGGCACGAGCAGGACATCGTCGAAAGTGAGTGCGGTTCGGAGACCTGACTCGAGAGAGGTGAGGGTGGGTAGCTCGAGTTTGCTGAGCGCCATTGCGTATTATACGTGCCCGGAGATATCGGCGGATTGCGCGGATGGACGCGGATATCTTGATCGGCGCAATCCGCGGATGGCTACGCGCCGTGGCACTTCTTGAACTTCTTCCCGCTGCCGCACCAGCACGGGTCGTTGCGGCCGATCTTTGGTTCTTCGCGCCGGACCGTTTTAATTGGCGCATCGTCGCCGCCGACTCGTGCTGGCCTCGGGTCGCCATCCTCGGCGACCGCGGTGGCCGCGCCTCCGCCACGAGCGCCGCCGTACGGGGCTGGGCGCTGCGCGCTTGGGTCGTTGTAATTGAGCTGTTGTGGCCGCCTCGGCGGACGCGGCGTTCGAATCGGCGCTCGAGCAATCTCCTCGCCGCGCTCACCCTCGACCACTGGACGAAGCCACCACAGATATCGAACGACTTCCTCCTCGATGCGGTTACGCATGTCCTGGAAGAGTTGGAAGCTTTCTTTCTTGTACTCGACCAAGGGATCGCGCTGGCCGTAGCCGCGGAGCCCGATGCCTTCTTTGAGGTGATCGAGCGAGTAGAGGTGGTCCTTCCACTGCGAATCCACGATCTGAAGCATCAAGTCGCGCTCGACCCGGCGCATCAACTCCGGCGGAACGATCTTCTCTTTCTCCTCGTACTTGGCAAGCACCCGGGCCCAGAGATCGTCGCGAAGCTCCCCGGTGCTCTTGTTTTCGAACCCGACGGCGGCGTAGTCGCTTTCCGTCAAGGCAAAGAGCTGTGACAGCTCGCGCTTCAGCGCCGCGATGTCCCACTCTTCCACGTCGAGATCCTTACCGACAAATTGATCGATCCTGTCGTCGAAGATCTCTTCTGCGGTCGCGAGCACGTACCCGCGCGTGTCGCTGACCTCCTCCTCGGAGAGATGAATCTTGCCCTCGAGAATCTCGCGGCGCAGCGTGTAAACGCTCTCACGCTGCTTGTTCATCACGTCGTCGTACTCGAGGAGATGTTTTCTGACGGAGAAGTTCTGCGCCTCCACCTGGCGCTGCGCGCGCTCGATGGCGCGCGTCACCATGCCGTGCTCGATGGGCACGTTCTCTTCCATCCCCAGGCGCTGCATCAGGCCCGAGATGCGATCCGACCCGAAAATGCGCATCAGGTCGTCTTCAAGCGAGAGATAGAACCGGGACGATCCCGGATCACCCTGACGGCCGGCACGGCCGCGCAGCTGATTGTCGATGCGTCGCGCCTCGTGGCGCTCTGTGCCGACGATATGCAGGCCGCCAAGCGCGACGACTGCTTCGTGTTCATCCTCCGTGAGTTTTTTGTAGTGGCCGAAGATGCGATCCCAGTCGGCGCGCTTCACCCGATAAAACGCATCGACGATGAAGAAGTAGACGAACTCTTCATCGTCCACGAACTTCTCTTCGCCTTTCGGCAGCTTCTCCGCGACGCCTTCGCCAATTGCCTGCTGCCGCGCCATGTGCTCCGCGTTGCCGCCGAGCAGAATGTCCGTTCCGCGGCCCGCCATGTTCGTCGCGATCGTGATCGCGTCTTTCCGTCCGGCTTGAGCCACGATCTCGGCTTCCTGCGCGTGGTACTTGGCGTTCAGTACGACGTGCTTGACGCCTCGGCGCTTGAGCATTCCCGAGAGACGCTCTGATTTCTCAATGGAAACAGTGCCGACGAGAGCTGGCCGGCCCGATCGCTGCTTGGTGATGATGTCTTCGACGATTGCGTTCCATTTCTCGTCTTCGGTCCGATAGACGAGGTCCGGCTCTTCGACACGCCGCAGCTCTTTGTTGGTCGGAATGACCATCACGTCGAGGTTGTAGATCTTCGCGAACTCCGGAGCTTCGGTTTCCGCGGTGCCGGTCATGCCCGCGAGCTTTTTGTACTTGCGGAAATAGTTCTGGAACGTGATCGTGGCGAGCGTCTGATTTTCGCGCTCGATCTTGACGTTTTCTTTCGCCTCCACCGCCTGGTGCAACCCGTCGCTCCAGCGTCGTCCGGGCATGAGACGCCCGGTGAACTCGTCGACGATGACGACCTGGCCTTCTTTCACCATGTACTCGACGTCGCGCCGGTAGTGCACGTGGGCGCGCAGCGCCTGATTGAGGTGGTGCAGCAACGGCATGTTGAGCGGTTCGTACAGTCCGCCGGGTTCCATGCGGTGTGCCAGCAACTGCTCGGCCTGCGCGATACCCGATTCGGTCAGCGTGACGGTCTTGTGCTTTTCGTCGACGACGTAATCGCCCGACGCTTCGAGACGATCGCGATCTTCTGCTTTGACCTGTCCCTGGTGGACCTCGCCCTTTTTCAGCTTCGGAATGATGCGATCGACTTCGTAGTAAAGGTCGGTTGACGCCTCGGCGGGACCCGAAATGATGAGCGGCGTTCTCGCCTCGTCGATGAGAATCGAGTCGACCTCGTCGACGACGGCGTAATGATGCCCGCGCTGAACCATGCTCGCGAGCTCGAATTTCATGTTGTCGCGAAGGTAATCGAAACCGAACTCGTTGTTGGTGCCGTAGGTGATGTCCGCCGCGTAAGCAACCTGCCGCTGTTGATCGTTCAGCTCGTGCTGAATCACGCCGACTGACATCCCGAGAAAGCGGTAGATACGGCCCATCCACTCGGAGTCACGTCGCGCCAGGTAATCGTTGACGGTTACGACGTGGACGCCCTTGCCCTCGAGCGCGTTCAGATATGCCGGCAGAGTCGCGACGAGCGTCTTGCCTTCGCCCGTCTTCATCTCCGCAATCTTTCCCGTGTGGAGAACCCAGCCGCCGATGAGCTGCACGTCGTAGTGCCGCATGTTAAGCACGCGTTTGCCCGCTTCACGGACGACCGCGAACGCTTCGGCCATCAAGTCGTCGAGTGACTCGCCATTCGCGACACGCTGCCTGAACTCGGCGGTTTT
>DASPWV010000637.1:0-2001 GCA_035637635.1 Vicinamibacterales bacterium
CAGTGGCCCGTTGCTCGAATTCCGATTCCATCTGCCCAACGACCGTGTCGTGCACGGCGACAGGGATTTCGAGGCCGGCGAGCTGGCGAAGTTGCGACCAGAACTGCTGTCGTTCCTCTGCGAGGACGACCATCTCCGGGGAAACCTTGAGTCGCCGGAGCTTCCGTTCCTTAGTGAGGGCCAGGATGAACGGAGTGTGGCCTTCGCGATCGGCGGCGCTCGCCGCGAGGTAGTCGTGGAAGAGCATCATCTGGTCATCGACCTGTGATGCCGGTAGCTCGGAGAAGTGCTGCTTGAATCGCACTTCTGTGGCGGCCCAGTCAGCGATGGTAAGGGGCAGCTCCATCGTCTGCTCCGCGCCGTCATCGCCAACGTATTTGAGTGCGTATGAGGGCCACACATCGCTCGGTGACGGATTTCCATCGAGGCTCAGACAATCGGCGAAAGCCGGTCCGCCGTCAGGGTCGTAAGTGAGGAACGGGAACGCTCGGCTCTCCAGTGCGAGGCGCGCCGCGCGCTGAGACCAGTCGTCGGCAAGTCCGTGCTCCACCGGGCAGGGCGTGTAGACGTTGATCAGCACCGGACGACGTTTATGTAGTCCCTTCAACACGCCGGCAATCAGGTGCGACGCCGCGGCCTGCGAGGTCTGATGCACGTACACGCCGCGATGCGCGATTGCAATCAGCGCCAGCTCCTTGCGCGCCTCCGTCTTTCCGTGCTGCAACTTGCCATACGCCGACATATCGGCCACCTGGCCGGTGAAGCCAGATGTGCACGCCTGCCCGCCGGTGTTCGAGTAAACCTGCGTGTCGAGCACTATCACGCGAATCGGCTTCCCCGAGGCAAGCAAACGCGACAGGTTTTGAAATCCGATGTCGAGCATGGCGCCGTCGCCGCCCATGGCGACGATCGGCGGACAAAGTGCGAACTCGTCGTCCGTGAACAGCTTCCAATCGAGAGTGCCGAGTATTTCTTCGTCTTCAGTGGGGTCGTACGTGCCTGAGACGAGCAGCTCCGCCCGGCGCACCGCGACGAAGTTGTCCGTCATCTTGCGCATGTGAGCCTCGAACAGCCCGATGGCGATCGAGGGTGAATCCTGAAAGAGATGATTCACCCACGGGAACGGATACGGGTTGTACGGATACGTGCTGCCCCACACCGACGAACAACCCGTACTGTTCGCCATCCCGAGAGACGCGCGCCCGTTGCCGCCTGGTCCCTCGAGGTAACGCCACTTGAGGTCGCGCAGGTCGTGCAGCGACCGGGTGAGGAAGCGCAGCCGCTCTCCCTTTGTTGCATCGATCGGAACGACGACCGACCCTTTCGCAGATGCCGCCGCGTTCAGGTCGGCGCCGGCTGATACGAGATCACGCGCCTGACGCTCGAGCGAGTCGATCAGCGCATCGAGTCGTGTTACGAACTTTGCTACCTGCGGCTGCATCGACGCATGGATCGCTGAAACGATCAGGTGCACGGCCGTCTTCTCGCCACATCCCATACACGCACCGTCACCGCCCACCATCGACCGATACGTGTCTTTTTTCAGCAGGAGCGACGAGAGTACGCCAATGCCTTCGTCCACATTCGACACGTTGACATACCTGTCGTGCGTATCGGGAAGGCGCTCCCACAGGCTCCAGTTGCGCCGTAATTGGTCGAGCCCGGGCTCATCCTGTTTTACTGTGACGAGCGCGCCATCCGGGCAGACGGCGACGCAGAGATTGCACCCCTTGCACGCTTCGGGATTTATCGTGATCGACAACAGTCCACCCGCACCCTTCGCTTTCGCTTCGACGGCGTCGTAGAACGGCTTCGTGCGGGCTAGCGGAAACTCGGCGAGCCGCGTGTTGACCGCCTGGAATTCGGGCTCGGCGGCCGCCTTTCTTTCCGCATCCCAGCCGAGCTTGTCGCTGACGGAGCGATACGAGAGCGCCCACACATCGGCGAGCGGCGACGTGGGATTCTGGTCGACGAGCTTCCGTGCCTCGCGGGCCCAATGCT
>DASPWV010000638.1:0-1650 GCA_035637635.1 Vicinamibacterales bacterium
TGGATCGCGAGCCGCGACTGCCGCCGCGGCCGCGAGGGCATCGTCCGCCTCGTATTCGATCATCGGCCAGACGGTCACGCCCATTGCCATGAGCGCGTCTTCGAGCAACGTGAATTGCGTGAGAAGGGCGGGGTCGATGCCTTCGCCCGTCTTGTAGCCAGGCCAGAGCTGATTGCGGAACGATTCGATTACGTGATCGGTGGCAACGCCGATATGGGTCGCGCCGGCGGCGATCATGCCGCGGATCGATCCAACCACGCCACGCACCGCGGCTACCTCGACGCCATTCCGATCCGTGGCGGATGGAATTGCATAGTAGTGGCGGAACAACTCGTACGTGCCGTCGATCAGATAAACGTCCAGTGCGCGTCCTCTCGTGAAAGTGCCGAGTGCCAGGTGCCGAGTGCCAGGTGCCGAGTGCTAAGTGTTACTGTGCGGCCGGCGCCGGTGAGGCGTAGAACGCCACGACTTGCCAGTGTCCTTTTTGCCGAACGTAGGTCTTCGTGAATCGCCAGTCGTCTTCGGCATCGACACCGTTGACGCTGCGGCTCCGCAGAATTCTACCCGTCACGACGGCAGCATCACCGTACACGCGAACGCGAATGTCCGATGAGCGGTACGCTGACGACGAAGTCGTCGGCCCGGAGCTGATCGAGAGCGGCAGCGTCTCCGCGTTCGTGGCTCGCCGTTGTCTCCGGGTTGGCTCTTCTCTCGTGGCTGCGCGCCCGGCAAGGTAAACTTCGCCGTGCTCGGATACGTAGTGTTCGGCAAGCGAGATTTTTCGTGCGCCTGCAATTTGGCGACTTGACGTTCGATGCGGACACGCGCCAGCTGTGGCTGCGCGGTGAGGAAGTAGGCCTCTCGCCGAAAGCGTTCGACCTCCTCGCGCTGCTGATTGAACGTCGGCCCCGGGCGGTCTCGAAACAGGAGATTCGAGAACGCCTCTGGCCGGACACATTTGTGTCCGAGAGCAACCTGCCATCACTCATCTCCGAGATTCGACAGGCCATTGGAGATCAGCAGCGCGAACGGCGTTTTGTCCGCACGCTGCACGCGCGCGGATATTCCTTCGAAGCTCCGGACGCGAAACTGGCACAACCCGGATCGCTGACCACAGAAGCTGCCAACGGCTGGCTGGTTGGATCAATTGCGGAAATCGCCCTCTTTGCCGGCGAAAACGTTCTCGGTCGCGAGGGCCCCGGCGTCATCCTGCTGAAATCGAGCACCGTCTCCCGGCGTCACGCGCGCATTGTCATCGACTCGAACGGCGCCGTTATCGAGGACCTTGGAAGCAAGAACGGGACGTATGTCAACGATCGCCGTGTGACGACACCCACATCTGTTGGCGAAGGGGATCAGGTGCGCATCGGATCGCTGCTCTTCACGTTCCGCCGCGCACAGCCCGCCGGGTCCACTGAAACGATCACATCTCGAACTCGCAGAGTCTGAACGTGGTTTCCGTCACATTACGATTTTTGGCAGATACAGCGCACGAGTGATCGTCGCTGCCTGGTTCCTGCGCTGGATTCGCGATGGTCCTGCGCTTGCTTGTAGGCCGCCGTCACGCTGCCTGGTGCGCTCGCCGTGATCCGATCGGTCGCATTCGATTTGCGTGCGAAACTCCAGGTTGCGCCAACGGTAATGCTTCGG
>DASPWV010000639.1:0-5297 GCA_035637635.1 Vicinamibacterales bacterium
TGCATCAACGTCGCGTCCTGGCTGCGGTTGATTGCCCAGAAAAAGGCGTTGCTCAGCGATTGTCCACGATACGTGGACGTGCCGTAGGTTGGCAGCAAGAACCCCGTGGCGCGGTCGTCGTCCTGGATCGGGTAATAGAGGAGCGGGAGGTAGAAAACGGGGACGTTCTTCACCCGCATTACTGCATTGCGCAATATCGCGTAGTCGCCGAGATCGATCGTTGCCGCGCCGCTGACGATCTCCCAACGCGGCGTCGGCTGCACACACGTCGTAAACGCGCCGTCGTGAATTCGGTACTTGTCGTCGCCGATCTTTTCGATCAGCTTGCCGTGGAAATAGACGTCCGGCTCGAGCGTCCCGAACATGCTGCGATCCTTCTGGCCCTGCGTGCCCAAGGACGCGATGCCGGAGGCGTTTTCAAATGTGCCAAGTCTCGTTTTCGTATTGAAGACGACACGTTCCGCCGCCAGCCTGGAAGTGGGAGACACGAGGACGACATTGCCCGAGGCCGTGAATTCGCCGGTCCGAATATTCCATTCGAGGTCGTCAGCAAAGATCTGGTGCCCGGCATTGGACCCCACGCCGGTCACTTCGACTTCGCGCGCAAGCCGAATGCGATCGGCGTCGATGCGCTCGAGCGTGAATTGTTTGGCATCCCACCCGGGAATCAGTTGCGCGAGAGCAGGCGATGCGCCAAGCAGCGTCAGCAGGCACGCAAATATGACGTTGGTCGAGATCCCGCGCATCAATCACGCAAGGATACCGCACCGGCCGCGATGAGCTGCGCGCGGAGCGGCCCAACGAAGAAGATGGAGCCGGCGGCAACCGCTTTAGAAGTCGCAGCAAGCGCCGCTCGCAGTGCTGCTTCAGGATTTGGCGCATGCTCCACGAGTGCGCCTGCACACGCGCGCCGTATACGATCGCGGAGATCGATCGCACTGAGCGCGCGTGACAGAGGCAGCGCGGTTGTGACGAACCGCGATGCCACCGGTGCCAGTGCCCGCGCGATCGATTCGACATCCTTGTCTTTCATGACCGCAAGCACCACCGCCACGGGCGCACTGCCGCTGTCCCGGATGTACTCAGCCAGCGCCTCTGCGCCCGCCGGGTTGTGCGCAGCGTCGATCAACACGCGCGAGCCGGACTGTAACTGCAGCCATTCGAGCCGAGCCGGCCACTCGACATCGCGTACCGCGCTGACGATGTCTGCGTGCGCCAGCCGAACACCCGACACTTCGAGCAGCTCGAGAGCTCGAATGGCGACAATCGCGTTGGCCACCTGATGACGGCCGCTCAATCCGAGCCGCATCTCGCGGTAACGACGTAGCGGTGTGTCGACACAAATCGTCGCTCGTCCGCGAACGAGCTGCACGTCCTGCGCAAGGCGCAAATCCGCCGGCACGATGGTCGCGCCGACATCGGCAGCGGCAGTTTCGATCACCTGGCGCGCCTCCGTTGGAACGTCTCCGAGAACGCACGGGACGCCGCGTTTGAGGATGCCCGCCTTCTCGAACGCAATTGATGCAACGGAGTCACCGAGATGCGTTTCGTGATCGAGAGCGATGGATGTGATTGCCGTGATCGCCGGCGTGATGATGTTGGTCGCATCGAACCGGCCGCCCAGTCCGACTTCGACCACGGCAACATCGACACCGGCGCGCCGGAAGGCCTCGAATGCGATTGCAGTGGTGGTTTCGAAGAAGGTGGGCGTCGTTCCGAGCGCGCCTTCGCGTCGCAATCGGTCGGCGACATCGAGCACATGCGCAGCCACGCTCGCGAACTCGTTCTCGGCAACTGGCATTCCGTCGATCGCGACGCGTTCCTCGATTCGGCTCAGATGCGGAGACGTGTACCGGCCGGTCCGGTGACCGGCGCTCCGGAGCCCGCGCTCCACCATCGCGCTCACGGATCCTTTTCCGTTGGTGCCGGCAATGTGAACCGAAGGAAACGCGCGATGCGGTTCGCCAAGCGCGTTGACGAGCGCCTGAATGTTGTGAAGGCCTAACTTGATCCCAAATTGCTCGAGTGCGAACAGCCGCTCGAGCACACCCGAACGCTCGGAGCGTACCGAGCGAGACTCGTCAGCCTTCACCGGGCGGCTCCGCGGCCATGGGCGCGCCAGCCACGTCGGGAGCGGGACCCCGCTCGGCGCCCATGAACTCCAGCGCCCTCGCGATGACGCCTTTGAGCTCGCGGCGATCCACAACCAGATCGAGCATGCCACGCTCCATCAGGAACTCGCTGCGCTGGAATCCGTCCGGCAGCTTCTGCCGGATTGTCTGTTCGATCACGCGTGGACCGGCGAAGCCGATGAGCGCCTTCGGCTCGGCGATATTCAAGTCGCCGAGCATGGCGAAGCTTGCAGTCACGCCGCCGGTGGTTGGATCGGTCAGCACAGAAATGTACGGCAGCGCTGCGCGATCGAGCCGCGCGAGAGCCGCGGCGACTTTCGCCATCTGCATCAGCGAGAGCGCCCCTTCCATCATGCGCGCCCCGCCGGAGCAGGAAACTATCACCACAGGCAGCCGCCGCGCGAGCGCCGTCTCGATCCCGCGCACGATCTTCTCGCCCATCACGATGCCCATGCTGCCGCCGATGAATGCGTACTCCATCGCGCCGACGACGCACTCGATACCGCCGATGCGGCCCAGCGCCATCACGATGGCGTCGAGGTGTCCGGTCGCCGCTTCCCCTGCGCTCAGCCGTTTGCTATAGGGTTTCGTGTCGGTGAAATGCAGCGGGTCGTTTGAGCGCAGATGAGCATCCAATTCGGTGAACTGCTCCTCGTCGAACATCGACCGCAGGCGCTCGAGCGCGGTCAACCGGAAGTGATGCGAACACTTGGTGCAGACGCTGAGATTCTTGGCGAGATCCTTCGTGTAGATGATCGCGTCGCACTCGGGGCACTTGACCCAGAGCCCCTCAGGGACACGGCTGGTCTTGTCAGGCGCGACGATTGGTTTGCGCGCCTTCTTGAACCACGCCATGTCGGCAGCTTAGCAGAACGAAGAACGGAACGGGCCACGGCGACGCCGAGGCACAGAGAAAACTCTCTCAAAAAGAGCTCTCGGTGTCTCTGTGCCTCTGTGGCCCGTACGGGGCGCCTTAGTTCTTCGTTCTCGGAACGTAGTAGCGCGTACCTTTGGTCATTCCTCCAACTTGCCGAACCAGATCCTCGAGCGCGTCGTCGTCGGTATCCGCGTCGAACTGCGACGTTTCGATTACGAGAAGCGGCGTCGCGGTGTAATGAAAGAAAAAATGCTGGTACGCCTCGTTGAGCTCACGTAAATACTTTGCGTCTGGTTGTGGCGTTGGGTCGCGATCGGGATCCTGCGGGCGTGCTTTCACACGCCGTAAGAGAACATCGGTAGGCGCCTGCAGATAGATCACGAGGTCGGGTGGCGCAATGTCCCGCGCGAGCAGCTCGTAGAGCCGCTGGTAAATAAACAGCTCGTTGTCGTCGAGATTGAGGTACGCGAAGATCTTGTCCTTGTCGAACAGGTAATCGCAGACCACGGTGTGTCGAAACAGGTCGGCCTGACGCATCGTCATCAGCTGCCGGTGGCGATT
The DNA here is from genome assembly GCA_035637635.1 of Vicinamibacterales bacterium. Taxonomy (GTDB): domain Bacteria; phylum Acidobacteriota; class Vicinamibacteria; order Vicinamibacterales; family UBA2999; genus DASPWV01. The sequence continues at coordinate 3,571 of DASPWV010000639.1, forward strand.
CAGCAGGTAGAAGAGTTGCGCCTGCAGTGCCGCGCCCGCGCGCTCGTTGTAGAAATCGGCGAGGAAGGGATTCTCGGTTTCCTCGAGCAGTGTCGTGCCTTCGATGCGGCTCGCCAGACGTTCCGCCAGTCGTGTCTTGCCGACCCCAATCGGGCCTTCGATTGCGATGTAGCGAAACGACACAACCCGGGGCGGAGTATAGAACACCGCCGTGCATTCACGGAAGTTCCTCCACGTACGTTCCTTCACGATGGTTCACGAATGTGCGGCCGCGAGCGCGATGGTTTACCGTCGTTCGGTTCACGGCGTCTTTCACCGTGGTCCTTCTGCCGAGGAAACCTGCGTGACGGAACACGCGTGAACGTCGTAAGGCACGTACGTGACGGAACGGCGTGAAGGAACCTGCGTGAACGACCGTGATATCGTTTCGGTAACGTGCGAATCGATCGGCTCGAGCTGCGACTCTGTCGACTCCCGCTCGTCAGCTTTTTCGAAACGAGCTTCGGCCGCTCGTACGATCGAACCTTCCTGTTGGTGCGAATCGAAGGCGACGGGCAGGAGGGCTGGGGTGAAGCCGTCGCCGAAGCCAACCCGTACTACAGCGCCGAGACCACGGAAACCGCGTGGCACATCATCACTGAGTTCATCGCGCCGCGCGTGGTCGGGGCCGTCTTCTCGCACCCGCGCGAGGTGTTTCCCGCGCTTCGCGCGATTCGTGGACACAACATGGCGAAAGCCGCTGTCGAAATGGCCGCGTGGGATCTGTACGCGCGCCTGCTCGGCGTTCCGCTGGCGCGCGTGCTGGGGGGCACGCGCACGCGCATTGCATCGGGCGTCTCAATCGGAATACAAGACTCGCTCGATCAGCTCGCGGCGAAAATCGAACGCGAGCTCGCGGCCGGGTATCAGCGCATCAAAATCAAAGTGAAGCCAGGCTGGGACATCGATGCGACCGCCATGGTTCGCGATCGATTCGGCTCAGTGCCGTTGATGGTCGACGCCAACGCGGCGTACACCCTCGCCGACGCCGCCCATCTGGCGCAGCTGGACGCGTTCGACTTGATGATGATCGAGCAGCCGCTCGATTATGACGATGTGAGCAATCATGCGGAGCTGCAGCACGCGATCGGCACGCCGATTTGCCTCGACGAGTCGATTCATACCGTTCGAGCCGCACGCGACGCCATTCGCATCGGCGCCTGCCGCATCATCAACATCAAGCCGGGTCGCGTCGGGGGACATTTCGAATCCATTCGTCTGCACGATCTGTGCGCGGAGCACCAGATTCCTGTGTGGCACGGCGGAATGCTCGAAACCGGCATCGGTCGCGCGCACAACATCCATCTCGCGAGTCTTCCGAATTTCTCGCTCCCCGGCGACATCGCCGCCAGCAAACGCTATTACCAGCCGGACTTGATCGAGCCCGCCATCGACATCGCCACGGACGGTACGATCGCGGTGCCGAACGGTCCCGGCATTGGAGTGACGATTGTCGGCGAACGCGTCGACGGCGCGACACTTCGCATGACGAGCCTCGATGCTGAACGTGTGACAGCCGTATGACGTTTTCGTCTTTCTCTTTCTCGACGGGTGCTGGCGCGCTCGTGTTAACGATTGCGGCCTGTGCCAGCGCTCCGACGCCCGTCGCGGTCACGCCGCAACGGCCGCGACAGTCGTTCGAAGAAAAAATGGGTTGGATTCTCCGGCTCGAGGAGGATCGCATCCTT
>DASPWV010000640.1:0-2890 GCA_035637635.1 Vicinamibacterales bacterium
CCATGATGCTGCCGTGGTCGTATCGGTTGCGCAGGCACACGGTCACGACGCTTCGGCCGCGGCTGTTCTCGCTGTCCAATTGGGCCTCGGCGAGCATTGGCGCTCTCGGATCGAAGGGCGGGCGCTGCAGGGAGACAGCCAGCACGATCAGCGCGGCGACAGGTTTCGCCCAGTCTCGAAGCTGACCAACGGCGACGCCAATCGCGACCGCCGCTGACATGATCAGAGGAATCTCGTAGCGAATGCGAAACGGGTGACCGTCGAGGTATGCGGTGACCGGCAGCGCGCCGGCGGCGAAGAGCGCGAGAGGGATCGCGAGAGGCGCGCGCTCGCGACGGACAACACCCAGCAAAGCTGCGGCAACGAGGCTGATCTCGGCCACGATGACGAATCGTGAGCCTGCCAGGCTCGTCACGCCCTCGATGATTTTGTCGTACACGATCGACGGCTGCGCGCGCAGCGTCTCGTCCGGCACGAAGAAGCCGCTCGAAACGAACCACTCGCCGACTGTCACGCGGCTGAACAGCAGAAACGCAGCCACCGCAGCCGCCGGGTACACGGCAAGCGCCGCATGTGCACGAATCACGCGTCCTATCGGCGTGCCGCGGCGCCACCACGCATAGATGGAGCCGATCAGTGCCGCCGCCGTCACGGGCCAGGCTTCGTAACGCGTGAGACATGCGAGAACAGTCACCCATCCTGTCAGCCGCCGCGAATCACCGATGTTGCCGTTCATGACCCAGCGGCTCAAAAGGAAAATCTGCAATGCCGTGAGACCGAAGAGCAGCGGCTCACTCATTGGCGTGGATTGCAGATAGAGCACGTTTGGATTCGTTGCGAAGAGCGTCGCCGCGAGCACGGCACCTGGAAGTGAAGCAGTCAGCAGCACCACTGTTCCAGCGATGGCAGCAACGGCAAGCACTTGCGAAAGCACCGAGATGGCAATCGCGGCAGCGCCGGTACGATACAGGTGATCGATCTGGACCGGCAGCATGTTGAGAAGATGGGGAAGCGGCAGCCACACGGCGCCGATCTGCTCCCAGCCTGGCGTGATGCTGTCGAGAACGCGTCTCGCGACGACGAGGTGGGCTCTGGCGTCGTAATGACTGAGCGTCAGACCGGAGGCAGAGTAGAACGCAACTGCGTAGAGTCCCAAGACTGCTGAGAGCCTCCCTAACAGCCGCGCGAGCGGTGGGAACATGAAACCCGCAGTATAATTGCGCGATCTCGCGCGCATGACCAATTACTGCTTTACCCCAGAGTTCACTTGAGTGCTCAATCCATGTGCCCGATAGACGCGTCTTGGCGCCCGAATCGCGGAGTTGGCCCGGCCGCGGCGATGCGCCACGCGAATGAATTGAGCGGCTAGATGACACCTGAGCTCTCGATCGTCATCCCCGTTCTCAACGAATCCCCGAACATCGCTGCCCTTTACGACGAAGTCGTTTCTGCGCTCGAACGATCCGGACGCACGTTCGAGATCATCATCATCGACGACGGGAGCACGGATGATACGTTCGAGAGGCTCGCGCACCTGCAGTCGCGGGATCCACGCCTGCGAGTAATTCGCTTTCGCCGCAACTTCGGACAGACGGCGGCGTTTGCCGCCGGTTTTGCCTACGCAAGAGGACGACTCGTGGTGACGATGGACGGGGATCGTCAGAACGATCCCGCCGACATCGCTCGGATGGCGGCGCTCAGCGATGAAGGCTACGACATCGTTTGCGGCTGGAGAAGAGATCGTAAGGACACGTTCGTTACGCGACGCGTGCCGTCGATCCTCGCGAACAAGCTGATCTCGTGGGCCACTGGTGTCGACCTTCACGACTATGGCTGCTCGTTGAAGGTGTTCCGCGCGGAGGTGGTCAAGCCGTTGCGGCTGTACGGAGAGATGCACCGCTTCTTGCCCGCGATTGCCAGCCAAATCGGCGTCCGCATAACCGAAATCGTCGTGAACCATCGGCCACGCTCCGCGGGCCACTCGAAGTATGGTCTGTCACGCACGATTCGTGTGATTCTCGATCTCGTCACGGTCAAGTTTCTTTTGAGCTATTCCACACGTCCGCTGCAGATCTTCGGCTTGCTCGGCGTGGGGGCGGCGGCGCTCGGCGCAGTCATTACCGCCTATCTCGGCTACGTGCGACTCGTGCTGCAGTTGCCGATTGCCGAACGCACACCGCTCCTTCTGGTGGGCGTGCTGCTCGTGTTCATTGGTGTGCAGCTCGTCACGTTCGGCTTGCTCGCGGAGCTGCTGGCGCGCACGTACTACGAGTCGCAAAACAAGCCGGTGTACGTGATTCGCGAGGTCCTGCAGACCCCCGACATGGCACACGCGGCGTCATGAGCGTGAGCACGCCGGTCGACGACACTCGGGACAAACCCTTCGACGATGCTCAGGGCAGGCCCTTCGACGACGCCGAGGGCAGGCACGACCCGCGCATTACCGTCATTCAACGCGAGCTCTTCGACGCACGGCGATCGAAGGCGGACAAGTATCGCGATCTGGTGATCGGGCGTCCTGGTTGGGGAGCGCTCGTGGGATATGAGCTTGTGATGCTGCTCAGCGCCTGGGTGCCGGGCGCGCTGGGTCTGCTGCTGCGATCGAAGTTGTTCCCCTTGGTCCTCGGCTCCGTCGGTCGAAACGTCATCTTTGGCGTCAACGTGACGCTTCGGCATGCGCACAAAATCTCCATCGGAGACAACGTCGTCGTCGATGACGGCTGCTGCCTCGATGCCAAGGGGACCGGCAACAGAGGAATCACAGTCGGTAGTGGCGTCTTCATCGGACGCAACACGATTCTCTCCTGCAAGGACGGCGACATCGAGATCGCCGACGGGGCCAACATCGGTTTCAACTGCGAGATCTTTTCCGCGAGCCGCGTGCGAATTG
>DASPWV010000641.1:0-3852 GCA_035637635.1 Vicinamibacterales bacterium
CGATCAGGACAAGAGCACCGGCCGATGGTCGTGAAAATCTTCGCATCGAGTCCTCACTGCGTCGACCCGGAATGAGTCTGAATCGAATCATGGCAATGAGTGGAAGTCCGATCGAGACGAATTCTTTCACGCCTGACCTGCTTTTCATCGTTCGCCTCTGGCAATGGGTCAGTGTGGCTACACAATCACGTTAGACGGGTGGAAGGACGGCTCGGTGTCGATCACTTTTTTTCTGTGGTTGCGGAAAGCTCGGTGTGTGATCGAGCCCCTTCATTCGAAGCGTACGTCGATGATCGCACGGGCAGCCTGATTTTCAGCACATCGGGCAAGACGGCACAGCTCTTCGACGCGAGCGCCCCCGATGCGCCGCTGGGTGACGCCGAAACGACGGAGATGCCACGAGCGACGACGCGACGAGCGACGAGCCAGGCGACGAGCAGCAAGTGACGCCGTTGCGAGGGGCCGATTGGTTCTCTTGCCCAAAAGGGCATTGATCGCCATCGCGCGTCGGCCTTGAAGCTGCCATCCAAAGTGCCCGCGACAACTTGACAAGATCGCCACTGCATCTCGTCATTCTGCAGACAAATTGCCACTTTTTGTTAAATGACTATTGCCTTCAACGGAGGAACAATCCGCGTTCGTGGTGCGTTGTGAACAACGAATAGCCAAGCGACCGTGCGATGAGCGGGCCGCACGGGCGACCACCACTTAACGCCGGAGGTGCATTTTGGTCATTGGACATTCGCGGTGGCATCGCATGAGGAAAAACTGCGCGCTGCTACGGCTTGGTCGCTTCGATGAAATAGCCGCGCGGTACTCCGGGCACGCCGGGCGGTGCGACCGGGAAGGGCCAGCGCTTGAGCTCGTTGCCGACGATGGCCGGCTCCGTCACGCGGGCGCGCCACGACGGCAGCAGGGCCGCCGGATCGTCGCTACCGAAGATCCACGGGGCGCCGAGCTCACGCATCATCTGCAGGGTGGAAGCGAGCACCGGCGAGCGCAGCATCGACTCACCGATGACGTCGTAGAGCACGACGGAGCCGGAACGCGAGAGCGCGTCGACGCGCGACAAGATGCTCGTAACGCTGATCGCTTCCAGGTACTGCAGCAGCCCTTCGACCAACCACAAGCTGGGCACGTCGCGTTTGAAACCAGCTCGTTCGAGCGGCCCCACCCAGTCTTGCGCGAGATCACAGGCCAGCGCGACGCGCTCGCAGCGAGGGACGGCACCGGCGAGCGCCGCGCGCTTGTGCTCGATGACCGCCGGCTGGTCGAGCTCGAAAACGCGTGTTGCCTCGGGAAAGCTCAGGCGGTAGCTGCGCGAATCCATCCCCGCAGCCAAGATGACGATCTGCCGTAGACCGCTGCGGAGAGCGCGGCCGATCGCGTCATCGTACCAGCGCGTGCGCACCTCGATGATCGGCACCGACGGCGCGGGAGCGGCGCCTCGGTATTTCGCGAGCTCCGCGCGCCCGGCCTCGCCGGCGAGCGCGTCCGCAAACGGGTCTTCGAACAAACGATCGGCACGCCGCGTTTCTTCGGCGCGAATGGCAGCGACCAAGAGACCAGTGATAGCGACCGGATTCATGCCCCCGAGCATGCCGCGCCCAGCGCGCCGCGTCTTGGATATTTTACCCGCGGAGCGGCACGTGGCTCGGCCGTTCGGCGTGCGCCGCCAGCTAGGCGCTCGGTCCGCGCCAAGTCATTCGATCAATGCGCCGACCACGAGCAGAGGTGGCCGTCGGCACCGACGACGATGCGGCCGCGGGCCGCGATGGGCGACGTGTGCCTGCGTACGCCCCCGCAGAGGTCCGTTCCCCCTTGGTACAGCGGAGCGCCACTATTGCCGTCGAAGGCGTTCAGCTTGCTGCCGTTCATGAACCAGACGATCGCATTGGAATGTCCGTCGGATGTCGTCGAGATCGGCGATCGTCGCCTGATCTCGTCGTCGTCGCTGGTGGTTGCGCACCACATGATCTGCGGCGCCGGAGGAGAACCCGGATGCAGCAGGATCGACAGGAGTTGGCTGTTTTTGGCGCCGCCCGGACAAGCAGCGCCAATGGTCGTCGTGATCGCCACATGAACGCCGGTGTCCGTGGTGTACGCGGTGGGCGCCGTGTACACCGATTCCGCGTTGGTGGCGGCGACCACCAGATCGCGCAGCTGCCCCGCCAGACCACCGAGGTTGTTCACGTCGAGGAAATAGACGTGCCCCGGTTTGGCAGGTGCAACGAGAAGCGTGGAGGGCGTCGACCCGGGAACGGCCAAGACGAGCGGACTGCACGAGCCGAAATCCTTGTCGCTCGAATCCATGGAGTTCCAAATATCCGGATAAAAGAGGTTCGCCTTGTCGCGATGAGGAACCGCCATGTCGGTAATACGTAGGACTTCTTCGCCGTCGCTGTTCGTGTGATCGCCGTGCGCTGAATGACTGTTACCGGTAATGGCAAAGACTCCGTTTCCGTCCGACGCCATTCCGCCGGCGGCCCAAATTCCTTCCGCCGATCCCTTCGATGACCAGCCGACAACGCTCTTCGGGTTCTTCGTATCGACCGCGATGACCCAGCCGTGGTAGTTGCCGCCATCGCCGAAATATCCGCCGAAGGCCACGTAGAGGACGCCGTTCACGAGCGAGAGCGCGCTGCGCTGGTTCTGATCGGGGGAATTGAACGTCACGTTGTCGGATGAGACGATTTTCGAAGCGTCCACAGGCCAACCACCCGGCAGCTCGCTGCCCGTGTCGACCGAAAGCGCGTGGATCTCGTGACGCGTGGGGTTGGCAAAATCGCCGGCGACGAAGATGGCCCTGCCGCCTGCGTCAATCACGGGCGTGCTGCGGATGCCGTGGCCAGCGGCACCGAGGTTGCGGTGCCACACGACGGCGCCGGTCGTCTCGTCGAGCGCGTAGATGTCGTTCTTCGTCGTCGCAGCGAAAAACAATCCTCTGCCGGGGGTGGTGCTCGCGACGAACAGCGGCGACGCCTCCATGTTTCCCGAGAAGGTCGCCTTGAATGTCACGTCCATCGCCATCCTGTTCATGCTCGCCATGGTCAAGGATGGCTGAATGAAATGCGCAGTGCGCGCGTCGTTCTTGCCTCGCTGAAGCACCGATTCGTCCACGTCGATGGGCACGGATCCGGCTGCCCCACCGCTTCCCCCGTTGCCCGCGCCACCTGATCCGCTCGTTGCCGATGATCCGCCGAGGCTTCCACCCGCGCCTGCGCTGCCGCCGGTGCCCATGTTCCCGTTCGCGCCCCCGTTTCCTGCCACGCCGTTGCCTTGCGGGCCCCCGGTCACGTCGGTGCCACACGATCCGAGAAAAACTGCGATTGCGAAGAGCCAACGTCCATTCATTGGGTTTTAGCTATCTCGTTTAGGTGCGCTCAGTCCGGCCGCACTTGTTCCACTCGCTCCAAGGTATTTGCAGACCGCATGCCAACGGGATTCGGGCACCTCGCTTGCATTCCGAGGACACATGATTCCGAACGCGCGCTTCGCGACGACCTCGTGCATCATCCTGGCCATTTCCTCGTTCTTCTTCGGTTGTGACCCAGACGCAGAACCGGGTGGGAGTGGCGGCGAGACATGGGATGTGTGGGCGCCGGTCCACCAAGAGGCGTCGTCCGCCGTCGACGCTGCTGACGCGCGCCAGCCGATGGACGCCGCAGCCGCGGCCGCGTGCGCACCGCCGAGCGACATCTATCAACCCATCGAAAAATTGAGCTTGACCGGATGCGTGGATCGATACGACCCGAAAAAGTTCGCTGCGACAGCGATCGACTACGAGGTCAATAGCCCACTCTGGTCCGATTCGGCCGACAAAAGCCGCGCCTTCGTGCTTCCCGACGGCGG
>DASPWV010000642.1:0-6702 GCA_035637635.1 Vicinamibacterales bacterium
GACCGCCGAGAGGGTTGAACGAGAAATTGTTGCCTACGTATCCCGTGCGCGCCGATAAGAACACATCGTTGCCGATCGTGACATTCACCTGGCCCTTGTAGAGCGGCGTCGGCCCCTTCTGATCCCAGGTTGTCTCCGGCGAGCGGAGCGGGCTGGCGCCGCGGCCATGTTTCGTCTTGTTGCCGCGGAAAGAGAGAAACTCCGGTCGAAGACGAGGAGTCACCTGCGCGGAGGTCTTGAACGCCACGTCTTCGAGCAGCGTCCGATCCGGATCGCCGTTGAGCGTGAAGAGCGTGCCGTCGGTGCGGCCGTACGAGCCCCATCCCCACCAGCGGCCCTTGACGATCGGTCCGCCAACGTCGAACCCGACGTCTTTGAACTCCTTCATGCGATTGCCTTTGCCGGTCGGCCCAGCGAGCGTGAGAAGGTCGTCGGGGAGGTTCTTGCTCTGCAAGCTCTCGCCGGCGCCGTAATAGTGCGCCGCGCCGTCGAGCCGATCCGATCCCGTCTTGAACTGCATGTTCATCTGCACGCCAGCCGTGGGATTGGTCGCCGACGCGCCGCCGGTGGTGATGCTCATCTCCTGGAACATGTCGAAGCTGTAATAGGTCGGCGAGCTTCCCGTGGCAGACAAGTCAGTGATCGGAATGCCGTCGAGATTCCAGCTGTTGTCCGCTTGCGCCCTTCGCGAGAAAGTTCGACTGCTGCCCCGACTCGGCGCCGCCGACGTTCACCCGATCCACGACCACGCCCGGGATCGTCTGCAGGACAACCCATGGATCGCGAGACGAGGGAATCTGCTGCATCTCCTGATACGAGACGCTCGTGGTCAACGTTTGCCGGCTCGGATCGATGGCGGGCGCCTCGGCTTGCACGCTGATCGTCTCCGCAACGCCGCTGACCGCGAGAGTGATCCTCAGCGGCACGCTGGATCCAGCGGCCACGAGCACACGATCGTTGCTGTAGGGTCTGAATCCCTGCAGGTTTGCTGTGACCGTGTAAGTACCGGGCGGCAGATTCAGAAAATGCGCTTCGCCCAAAACATCTGATACCTGCTGTTGCGAGATCGGGCCTGCGATGTCCACCGCGGCGCCAGGGATGACACCACCCTGTGCGTCGTGAATCGTCAAATCAATTCGTCCCTGGAAGAGTGTCTGAGCGTGGAGTGGCGCGACAGAGAGCAGCGCGATCGCCGCTGCCAGAGCGACGCGGCCCAGCACTGGTGCCGCCTCGACATGTGACGAAGGCGGACAAACGGCGCGCGTGTGTGGGACCAGTCGGTACATGAACCCTCCTCTCGAACCGCAGCGCAGAGGACATTGCGTTCGTAGGGGCGGTTCGCGAACCGCCGCTGCACTCAGATCAACTGGCGCGGTTGATTGATGGGCGTGATCGAGCAACCCCGGTACCACGTGCGCGTTGTCTGTGCACCAGCGCGGTGTGCACCGCGCGATCGGGACGAGCAACACTCACACGTGAGGAAGGACGTGATGGGTGTGACGAGTGCGTTCTGTCATCGCGCCGTGCGGAACGCGCACGGTTTCGTTCAGGAATTGGAATCCAAGCAGCCGGATAGAGTCGACGATTTCACGGATAACCGAAGAGGGTAGTGGCGGGGCTTCAGCCCCGCCGTCGCGGCGCTTTCCCTGCGGGGATCGAGCCCGGGTCGACGGCGGGCTGAACCCGGATTATCCACAAACGCGGCAGTCGATGCGGACCGTTCGCGAAAAAAATCGTGCGGAGCAGTCCGTCTCAGTTCAGGAAAAACGCTGCGGAAGCGAGTAACAGCGCATGGGGCTGGGGGTCCCCATGCGTTTGGACAGCGTGTCCCAACGCTGGAGCAGCGTTTTTCCGGACTGCGCAGCCCGATTTTTGGAGCGAATGGTCTGCGTCGACAAGCCAGTTTATGAAGAATCCGGGTGACGCCGTCCTGCGCGAATCGTCTACGCGCTCGGCCGCGCTGGCTTGTACAACGTCGGTCCCGGCGGCGCCGTTCGCTGGCTGCCGGATTTCACCCACGCGTCGTATCGCATTCGCAGTGTCTTGACAGGATTGCCGCTCTCGCCTTTTTTCGTGTTGTCATCCGTGACGCTGATGTACGCGTAGTACTTCCCGTCGTTGTGTGTCGTCCCCGTTTGATCGTCCGTGTTCGCGATGGCGATGTAGGCGACATGCGCAGTTTTGTTGTCGCACGGCACGAAGTCGAGCGGGTTGTTGCCGCAGTTGCAGCGCTGATCGCCGCCGTTGGCGTCTGCCGCTTCCATCGCTGCCATCACACGATCCGCAGCCGAGCCCGTCGCCCGGGTGAATGCGAGCGCCGCTTTGTGAACGACCTCGTATCCCAATAACGTGTTGCCTTGCACCTGGTAGAAGATGTCCCCCACCTGACCGCCAAAGAACAGCGACGACTGCGAATTGCCGCTGCCGTTGAACCCGGCGCGATTGTTTCGCGCGGTAATCTCGCCCTTCGGAATCGCGAGGATCCCAAATTGCCGCCGCTCGATGTCGGGATCCTTCTTCAGCATCTCGAGAATCTGCGGAGGCGGCGTGCCTTTGCGCAGCTCGTTGTAGATGAGCATCTGGTTCTGGCGCGTGTTGTCTGCGCCCGCCTGACAGGCGGCGACGCCGACGCCGGGGACAATCACCGCCTGCACGTCCATCAAATCGCGCGCGGGGTTTGGCTGCCGTTGCGGAAACCCGGCCTGCCGCACGCAGGTTGCAGACGCAATAATCACTTGACCGGTTTTCGCATCGATTGCGATGACCGACCATGTCGCAAATGCCGTTGAATGAGCCGCCAGCAGCATCGCGGCGGCAAACAGATACCTCTTCATTCGATCTCCTGACGGCCGGCCGCTCGTTCGACCCGCCGGCGCGGAGTGTATCAAACACTCACAATCTCTCCACAATCGTCCGGCACACTGAGATTGAAAGGGAGGTCATACATCAATGAACGGACAGCAACGGATGAGTAGATGGGGCGCAGTCCTGGTCGCGGTGATTGGCGCCATCATCGTGGGCGCGGTCGCGTATCAGTTCGGCGTGTCACACGGATTGGCCATCAGCGGACAGGCAGCCGGTGCTCCGCCCGCGGCGTTTGGCCCGTACGGCTGGTACCGGCCCTGGGGGTTGGGATTCCTCTTCCCCTTGGTATTTTTCGGGTTCTGGCTGCTCGTGTTTCGCGGCTTTTGCTGGGGAGGTCGCTGGCGCCGCTGGCAGGATGGTCCGCCGTACGACGCGCAACAGCGCTTCGACGAATGGCACAAGCGCGCGCACGAGCAGATGAAGGCGAATTAGCATCTTCATGAGCCGTGCCCGCGCCGATGAAAACGGTCCTCGTGGTCGATGATGAGCCGCAGATTGTCCGCATTGCGAGCGACTACCTGCAGCATGCGGGCTTTGCGGTCATCAGCGCGCGGGACGGCGCGGAAGCTCTGACTCTGGCGCGCGCACGCCGACCCGATCTGGTGGTCCTGGACCTCGGCCTGCCGCGCCTCGACGGCATCGACGTCGCCAAAACACTCAGAAGAGAATCGACCGTGCCGATCATCATGCTGACGGCACGAGTCGAAGAATCCGATCGGCTGCTCGGTCTCGAGCTGGGTGCCGACGACTACATCACCAAACCGTTCAGTCCGCGCGAGCTCGTGGCGCGTGTGCGGACGGTGCTGCGGCGCGTCGATTCTTCGATCGCCGCGCCAGACATCCTGCGGGTGCGCGATTTGTCCATCGACATTCCGCGCGTCAAGGTGCTTCGCGATGGCGTGCCGATAGAGCTGACGACTACCGAGTTCCAACTTCTCGCGACGCTCGCCAAACATCCGGGCCGCGTCTTCACACGCGCGCAGCTATTGGACGCAGTGCGTGGCGTCGAGATCGATTCGTTCGAGCGGGCAATCGATACGCATATCAAGAACATCAGGCGCAAGCTCGAGCCCGACGCGCGCAATCCGCGGTACGTGCTCACCGTTTACGGCATCGGATACAAATTCGCCGAGCCATGAGTCCGTTCCCGCATCCTCGGGGACGGCCCCTCGACTTCGCCCGGGGCAGGCCGCCGTGGTGGCCGGAGAACGAGCCCTGGCCGCCTGCGCATCGTGGTCACATCTGGCGCCGCGGACGCGCGCGTTTCATGCGGCGGGCCGGCTGTCTCGTTGCGCTGCTCCTCGTGCTCAGCTCGATCGGCGCGAGCACGGTGCTGTCCTTCATCGTTCGGTCCCGCGCAGTTTCACTGCCGCAGGTGACGATCCTTGCGTTGCTCGCTCCGCTCGCGCTGGTGACGCTGTTCGCGATCTTTTTCACCGTCATGCGGCGCATTGGCCAGCCGATTGGAAACATCGTTGAAGCCGCGGACCGCGTTGCTGCGGGTGATTTATCAACGCGCGTCGACGAATCGGGTCCGCCTGTCTTGCGATCGGTTGCACGCGCCTTCAACGCCATGACGGGCCGCCTGCAATCACAAGATCAGCAGCGTCGTCATTTGATGGCCGACATCGCGCACGAGCTGCGCACTCCGGTCACGGTGATTCAGGGCCGGCTGGAGGGTCTTCTGGACGGAGTCTATCCGCGAGACGATGAGCAGCTGGCGGAGCTGCTCGGCGACACGCAAGTGCTCGCGCGATTGATTGAAGACCTGAGAACCCTGGCGAATGCAGAGAGCGGTACGCTGTCGCTTCGGAAAGAGCCGACTGATATCGCCATTCTCGTCCAGGACGCCGTCAATTCGTTTAGAGCGGAAGCGGAAGCGGCCCGCGTTCGCCTCGACATCGACGCCGACTCGAATCTGCCGCTCATCGAGATTGATCCGGTTCGAATTCGCGAGGTCCTGGCCAACGTCGTGTCGAACGCGATCCGGCACACGCCGGAACATGGAACGATTGCCATCAGCGTCGAGACCATCGGCGATCGGCTCGTCGTCACAGTCAAAGACAACGGTGCCGGCATTCCGCCCGAGAATCTCGACAAGATTTTCGACCGTTTTTACAAGGGCGAAACGTCGCGCGGATCCGGCCTTGGTTTGACGATCGCGAAGAATCTGGTCGTCGCACACAACGGAGAGATACGAGCGGAGAGTTCGCCGGGCAACGGAACGATCGTGACGATCACACTGCCACTCGACTCGATAGCCGGGTAGGTCGGGTCGGTCGGGCGGGTCGCGCAGGTCTGGTGGGTCGGCGGGGCTGGTGGGGTCTGGAGGTCTGGGAGGACTGGTAGGTCTGGGAGGGTAAGTCGCGCGGAAAGCTCTCCGACGAACTTGCCTGACCCGACGCACGCGACCCGACCGACCCGACCGCCCCCGCGCCGATGTCATCGCAGAATGGCGACGACCAGCGCAACAATCGCAGTGACGAGCGCCGCTGCAGCAAGGATCGTCGGGAGCGACGTCGTTTGCCGCAGCCGCAGCTCCAGAGCACGCAGAAGATCCTGCGGCCCGTCAGCCGGCGTGTGCCGGTCCGCCGGTGCGAGCAGCGACTGCCGCATGACGCGCTTGCCGGCAAGGACGTCGCGGATGCCGTCTTCCAGATGGCGCTGGTGAATGGCCTTGAACTGATCGCTTCCCGGTTCACCGGCGGCCGACATCGCTGCTTTCAGGACGGCGTTGCGGATGTCGCCGCCGCTCACTTCGTACTTTTCCGCGAGCGCCCGGAAGTTCACGTCTTCGGCAAGCGGCGTCAATGTGGGATGCATCTGCACCTTCCAAATCTGCTCGCGTTCCTCGACGCCCGGCATCTCGAACAGCACGTGCGTGCGAATTCGGCGCTCGAATGCAGGGTCGAAATTCGCCGCCATGTTCGTGGCGAAGATGACGACCCCGTTGAACGACTCGAGCTCCTGAAGCAGCACGCTGACTACCGTGTTGGCCTCGCGCTGAAAACTGTGATCGGGCGACGTCGATCGGCGTGACGCAATCGCGTCCGCTTCATCGAACAGCAGGACGGCATTCTGCTCGCGCGCCAGACGAAACAGCGCCGCGACATTTTTCGGTGTCTCGCCTGCCCACATCGATTCGACTTCGGCGTAGCGGACAACGAGCAGCCGCCGGCCGAGGGCGTGCGCGATAGCCTCGGCGCAGATAGTCTTGCCCGTGCCGGAGGGACCGGCAAAGTTGAACGCCAATGCCAGACCCGTCGGATGTCGTTGACCGAGACCCCACCGGTTGTAAATGAGATCGTGGTTGGTGACCTGGACGAGCGCCTGATCGAGAGCTCGACGAGTGGCTGGCGGCAGGATCACGTCCTCGAAGGTGCGCCGCGGTAGAACGGAGTCGACGGCACGGCGTACGTTTGTGATGCCGAGGGCGCGGAGGATCGGGTTGGACATCAGATGTCAGGTGCCAAGTGCCAAGTGCCGAGTGCCGAGTGTTCCAATGTACCATTACGGCATGCGGCGACTTGGCTGGGCGGCTGTGGTATTGGCCGGCGCGCTGGCCTTTGACATCGAAGCGAGCGGCAATGCTCGACGAGAACAGCGGAGCAAAGAGCCGTCGTTCGTTGGTGTCCTGGACGAACATCCCGCCATTGAGTATGCGTCGCGTCCCACCGACGATCGCGTCTCGCGGCTCAATCGCGCGATTGCGGAAGGCACCGTCTCGCTCACCTTTCAAGAGCGTGGCGGGTACCTGCGTTCGATCCTGAACGCGCTCAATGTGCCCGCGGAGTCGCAGTTGCTGGTGTTTTCGAAGACGGGCGTCCAGGGCGCCTT
>DASPWV010000643.1:0-3075 GCA_035637635.1 Vicinamibacterales bacterium
GCCGGCGGGTCGATCGCCGACCTGGCGCGGGGCTTGTGGCGTGGCGATTCGGGCAAACGTTGGCTCGTGCCGCTCGCCGTGTTCTTGTGCATCTTCGGCGTGGTCCTGATATTCGCGACCGCCGTGGAGGCGCTTGCGCCGTTCATCTACGCGATCTTCTGAACATGTGACCGACCTCCGCGCGTTCCTGGCGTGTCCGGCCTGCCGCGGGGAGTTGTCATCGGAGTGGACGTGCGCCGGCTGCGGCGCCCGCTTCACGGCGCCCGACGGCATTCCGAACCTCCGGCTGACCGGCGATCCGAAAACCGAAATCGTCCGGCAGTTCTACGATCGGACGCCGTTTCCGGGATATCCGCCGAACGACACCCTGTCGGCTTTTCGCGCGCGCGGCGACCGCAGTCAGTTCGCGCAGTTGCTCGATCGCGCGATTCGGGCCGACGCGCGAATCGTCGAGATCGGTTGCGGCACGGGGCAGATGTCGCTGTACCTCGCCCGCGCGGATCGCATGATAATCGCAGCGGATTTATCGCGCGCGGCGCTCGAACTCGGCGTGGCCGCCGCGCGCCGGTACGCGGTCGACCACGTCCACTTCGTCGAGACGGATCTGCACCGCCCTGGGTTGAAGCCGGCCTCCTTCGACATCGTGTACTCATCCGGTGTGTTGCATCACACGCCCAATCCCCGGCTGGCGTTTGCCGCGCTGACGCAACTCGTGCGACCGGGCGGGATCGTGATCGCCGGCGTGTACAACACGCTCGCACGGGTTCCGCTCCGTCTGCGGCGAGCCGTCGCACGGTTCACGCGATTCCGGGTGGTGCCGTTCGATCCGGTGCTGCGCGATCGGCGTCACGAACCGGCGCGGCGCGATGCGTGGCTCCGCGATCAGTATCAGCATCCCGAAGAACACTGCCACACGGTCGCGGAGATCAAGCGGTGGTTTTCAGAGACGAACGTCGAATATCTCAGAACGTTCCCAAGCACAGTGCTCGAAGACGAATCCGGAGACCTCTTCGCCCGCGACGCGGATGACTGGACCGTCGAGCGCTGGATCGCGCAGCTCGGGTGGATGTGGACGCTCGGCGGCGAAGGTGGCCTGTTCCTGACGATTGGCCGGCGGCGATAATCGGGTTGGCCGGCGGCGGGAGCGCCGTTACCTGGGTCGGCCCAGCAACAACACCTTTACGCGGGCAATCGTCGCTTCCATTTTGGGTCTGCAATGTCCGCGACGTCCTCCGGGACGCCCTGTGTCCTGCGCCAATCGTGTTCGAAGATCGACCGGAGCTCCCGGACGACTCTGGCATCGCTCACGATGACGCCGAGTTCGCGGCGATCGTCGAGCTCCACTCTTCCGAGGCTCTGGCTGCCGACGAATGCGTGACGTCCATCTCGAACGATCGCTCGCACGTGAAGGCGGCGTCCCGGGTATTTCTCGATCTTGAGCGTGGACTCGAGGCGCGGGGTCTTGCCGATGATTCGTACATCGAGACCCGCGCTCGCACGTTCCGTGAGCAGCTGATGGATCGCTTCGTCGCTCAATCGCGGATCGTATACTGAGGAGCTCACGGCGAGCGCCGCGGATGAAGGCCGACAACCGTTCTCGCGCGTTCTCCGGGCTGACCACGAAATCCCTGCTCCCCGAACTGTAGGCGCGTCGCGTCCCGTCGGCATCAAACAGCTTCAGCGCCTCCCTCACCAGAGTGCGGTTGGTGGTGAGAATGCCGA
This sequence comes from Vicinamibacterales bacterium, assembly GCA_035637635.1. GTDB lineage: Bacteria > Acidobacteriota > Vicinamibacteria > Vicinamibacterales > UBA2999 > DASPWV01. Next base: position 1,723 of record DASPWV010000643.1, read on the forward strand.
AGCTGCGGCTCTTGTAATCGAGCCGCGTGTAATTGAAGCCGTACACGTGCAGCAATCGCCAATCGACAATCATCATTTTCGCGTGATAGCGCTGGAGATCGTCGGCCGTTCGCGATACGACGGCTCCGGCATCCAATAGGCGCAGCTCGAGTTTGCGGAGGTCGCGCGTGCCGCCGCGGTGTTTGCTCGCAATGATAACGCGAACGACGACGCCACGGCCGACCGCGGCTTCGAGACTGCGTGTCACCGAGCGACAATCCAGACGAAAAATCAGAATCTCGATCGTCTTTCTGGCATGCTTGATCGCGTTGAGAATCGGCGCGATGCCGCCCTCGGGTTCAACCAGCAGCTTCATGGTCTTGAGAAATCATCGCGCGCTCGAACCTGTGGGGAGTGTACGATTGCAGCGACCAGCCAAGTGAGCAGCGTCAGCCCGGATCGTCGGAGCATAAAGACGACAGCATACCGCACCACCACACGCGGCGAGGGCGATTCTTCCCGGTCTTCCGGAGCGCACGTGATGCAGACGGCGCGACGCGGTCTGATTCCCGTCCTCACCGCGGCCGCGTGCGCAGGACTTCTCGCGCAGACGGTGGCGCTGCCCAGCCGGCCGGATTCTGTGAAGTTTGCGGCGATTGGCGACAACGGCACCGGCGAGCGGCCTCAGTACGAGGTCGCGCAGCAGATGACGAGCGTGCACTCGAGGTTTTCATTCGACCTCGTGATCATGTTGGGCGACAACATGTACGGCGGCCAGAAACCCAGCGACTTCGTCAAGAAGTTCGAGCAGCCCTACGCGGCGCTGCTCGCTGCCAACGTGAAATTCCAGGCGGCGCTTGGCAACCACGATCGGCCCGAGAACGTCTCCTACCCCCCTTACAACATGAACGGCCAGCGCTACTACACCTACGTCCGGAAGAACGTTCGGTTCGTCGCGCTCGACAGCAGACTCATGGATCGCCAACAGCTCGATTGGCTCGATGCGACGCTGAGAGACTCGCGCGAGGACTGGAAGGTCTGCTACTTTCACCATCCGCTGTACTCGAACGCGAGCCGGCACGGATCCTCGATCGACCTGCGTCTCCTGTTGGAGCCGATCTTTCTCAAGAACGGGGTGAACGTGGTTTTTTCGGGCCACGATCACGTGTACGAACGGCTCAAACCGCAGAAAGGCATTTACTACTTCGTGTCGGGTGCCGCAGGCCAGCTGCGCAGAGGCAATATGGAGGCATCGGACCAGACGGCGGCGTCGTTCGATCAGGACCAGAGCTTCATGCTGGTGGAGGTTGCTGGCCTGGACATGTTCTTCCAGTCCATATCGCGCACGGGTCAGGTCGTGGATTCGGGCGTGAT
>DASPWV010000644.1:0-5527 GCA_035637635.1 Vicinamibacterales bacterium
CGACTCGTCGAACAGCGGCTTGCCCTGCTTGCGGAGGAAGCTTGCGAGCCGCGCCGATTCCTGTTCGGAGATGTACGGGCCGTGCAGCCGGATTTTTTGAGACGACGCCGGCGGCAGGAACAACATGTCCCCCTTGCCGAGCAGTTGTTCGGCGCCGTTGCCATCGAGAATCGTGCGCGAGTCGATCTTTGACGACACGCGAAACGAGATCCGCGAAGGCAAGTTGGCTTTGATGAGCCCGGTAATGACGTCGACCGACGGACGCTGCGTCGCAAGAATCAGATGGATGCCGACCGCCCGCGCCATCTGTGCGAGCCGCGCAATCGATTCTTCGACTTCGTTGCCGGCCACCATCATCAGATCGGCGAGCTCGTCGACGACCACAATCACGAACGGCAGGAGCCGCGGAGGCTCGCCGTTATCGGTCGTCTCTTTCGCGTCAATGAGCTGGCGCATGTTGCGATTGAACTGCTCGATGTTGCGTACGCCGAATGCCGCCAGCGTCTTGTAGCGCTCTTCCATCTCGTGCACCGCCCAGCGGAGCGCATTTGCAGCCTTCTTCGGATCCACCACGACCGGCGTGAGCAGATGCGGTATGTCGTCGTACATGCCGAGCTCGAGCCTTTTCGGATCGATCAGAATCAGGCGGACGTCATCCGGCGTGGCGCGATAGAGCATGCTCGTCAGCATCGCGTTGAGACCCACCGATTTGCCGGTGCCTGTGGATCCCGCAATCAGCAGGTGCGGCATCATCGCGAGATCGGTCATGAAGGGCTCACCGTGAATGGTCTTGCCGAGGGCGAGCGTCAGCTTCGAGGCCGACCGCTGGTAGCTTTCCGACTCCAACAGTTCGCGCAGCGAAATGGCCTCGCGATGCGGATTCGGGATCTGAATGCCGACGGTCGATTTCCCCGGGATGCGTTCGATGAGCACGGATTCAGCGCGCATCGCCAGGCACAGATCGTCCGCGAGACTCGTGACCTTGCTGTACTTCACGCCTGCATCGGGCTTGAATTCGAACGTCGTCACGACAGGACCGGGGTGGATCTGCACGACCGCGCCTTCCACCGCGAACTCGCGACACTTCTCTTCGAGAAGCCGCGCGGCTTCCATCAGCTCGCGCTCGTCGATCTTGCGTTCCGCCTTTGCGGGATCGAGCAGGGACGGCGGCGGCAGGGTGTATCCACTGAGCCGGCGCTCCGCTGGCGCGCGCGGCTCGAGATCCGGCAACGGCAGCGGCGCGGGCATTGGCAGTCTGGCGGGGCGCTTCTGCAGAACTGGCGCGGGCTGAAGGGCGCTTCCCGCCGGTGAAGGCTCGCCCGCCTCGTCGTCATCTTCCTCGAGTACGGGCGTTGTGCGAATTCTCGCTTTCGGCGGCGGCGCTTCGGCTTTCGCGGCCGTCTCAGAAGCGGCTTTGACCATCTCCGGTGAGAGCGTGCCCCTTTTCACGTGCTTGGCGAAGACGTCGCGACGCTCTTTGGCTTTCCGCCGCTTCTCGAGACGATCCCTGAACGATTGCCATCCGCGCGAGAGCAACGCCTGCACGGCAACGAACAAGAGCCGGAACAAACGGCCGAACGAGAACTGCGTTGCGAGAATAATCGCGACAAACAGCAGCGTAAGGATGACGATGATCGATCCGAGGCGGCTGAGATATTCCGACATCGCCGAGGCGAGAAAATCGCCGAGGTATCCGCCGGCGCGGAACTTTCGATCGCCGAGATTGACGCTGCCGAGCGCCAGGCTGAGAAACGCACCAACCGAAGCGATGACCAGCGTCGCCCCGACGAGTTTCGTATACACCGCGTCGAGCTGCCGGCACCAGAAGTAGTGCCACGCAGCAATCGCGATGAGCGCGGGAATGAGATACGAGCCGTAGCCGACCAGCTGAAACGACAGCTCCGCGAGAAACGCGCCGATGCGCCCGACGAAATTGGCGGGCACGTGTTGCGTACCTGTGCTGAAAAACCAGACCGGATCCTGCGGGTCGTAACTCGCGAGCGCGACGAGCCAGATGAGCGCAACGCCAAACAGCGCGACGCCAACGACCTCGCTCAACCTTCTCGATAACGTCGATCCAGCTGCGCGCATCAAATCTCCATCACGACAGGAAGAACCATCGGCCGTCTGCCCGTGCGCTTCCGCAGATACCGTCGAAGTTCCACGCGAATCTTTTCGTTCATGAGACCGGGGTCGGTCCGCTCCTCGACGCTGGCCTCCGCAATAACGACCGCGATCAAGCGGGACCCTTCAGCGAGCACATCGTCCGACTCCGAGCCGGTGACAAAGCCGCGCGAAATCAGCTCCGGGTTGCCTTCGACGACCCCCGTTTGCCGGCTGATGGCCACCACGGGAACAACGAGGCCGTCCGCGGCGAGATGGCGCCGATCGCGCAGCACTTCGTCGCCCACCTCGCCGACCCGGGTGCCGTCGATCAGCACGCGACCTATGTGCGTCTTGCCTGACACGCGCGCACCGTCCGCGTCGAATTGCAGAACATCTCCGTTCTCGGCGGTGAGCACTTCAACGCGGGACGGCAGGCCGCTCGTGACCAATTGGGCGATGCGCGCATGCCGCGCGAGCTGCCGGAACTCGCCGTGAATCGGAATGAAAAACCGTGGCCGGACGAGGGCGAGCACGAGCTTCAACTCCTCTTCCGAGGCATGACCGGAGACGTGCACGTGCTTGGTCGCCTCGGTAATCACCTCGACGCCGCGTTTGGCCACGTGGTTGATCACCCGGCCGATGGCCTTTTCGTTTCCGGGAATAGCGCGAGCAGAAATCACGACACGATCGCGGGGCGACAACTTCACGAAGCGGTGATCGTCGATGGCGATTCGTGAGAGCGCCGCGTTGGCTTCGCCCTGCGATCCCGTGACCAGACACAGGATGTCCTGAGAAGGAAAGTTGGGGACGTCGCTGTCACGGATGACGACCCCCGTCGGAATTTTCAAATGGCCGAGACGCTGCGCGATCTGGGAGTTTTCGTTCATGCCGCGGCCGACGAACGCCACTTTGCGATCGAACTGCACCGCAAGATCGCTCAACACCTGCAGGCGGTAGATGCTCGACGCGAAGGCAGCCACGACGATCTTGCCTTCGGTGCTCGTAAAGATCTCCTCGAACGCGTCCACCACGTCGAGCTCAGACCCCGTGTAACCGCGGCGATCGATATTGGTGCTGTCTGCGAAGAGCGCGAGCACTCCCTCGGAGCCGAGTTGCGCCAGGCGGTGCAGATCGAACGGTTCACCCTCGATTGGCGTTTGATCGATTTTGAAATCGCCTGTGTGCACCAGCACACCGTGCGGGGTCCTGATCGCCAGCGCCATGCAATCAGGCATGCTGTGCGTGACGCGGATGAACTCCACCTGGAACGGCCCGACCGTGATCGACTCCCGCGGCTTGACGCTGACGAGACCGTGAACCGCTTCGATGCCGTGCTCCTCCAGCTTTGGCTGAATGAACGCGAGCGTCAGCGGCGTGCCGTAGGTCGGCCCGTCGACGAGCGGCAGCACATAGGGCAGCGCGCCAATGTGATCTTCATGTCCGTGCGTGAGAATGAGCGCCTTCACCTGGCCGCGGCGCGCTTCGAGATAGGAAAGGTCCGGGATGATGAGATCGACCCCGAGCAGGTCGGGTTCCGGAAACATCGATCCGGCATCGATGACGATGGTCGTTCCCGCGCACGAGATGGCCATCATGTTGAGGCCGAACTCGCCGAGACCGCCAAGCGGCACGACTTCGATCACGTCATTCATCAGGGATCCCTGAGCAGCCAGTCGAATATCCGTCCCGACACGTCGCGCGTCGAGTCGATCGGCTTGTCAGGCTGCTGGGAAAGCCTGGAAAACGGAGGCGGGTTGGTCGGCTGCGTCAGCGCCGGTTCGAACGTTCGGAGTTCGATGTTCGAAGTTCGGGGTTCGACGTTCGTGCGCACGAACCTCGAACGAAACGAACTTTCGAACTCGGAACCTCGAACTCGGAACTCCGAACTTCGAACCTCGAACTTTCGAACCGGCTACAGTCGCAGAGTAGCGAGACTATAGCACAGCAGGGGAATCAGCTGGCGCTGAAAACGTCCGCAAGTCGTGTCAGCTCAATGAGCTGCAGCGTTTCAGGTCGCCGCGCGGAGTCGATGCCTGCTTGCCCCAGCGCGGCCTTCGGATCCATTCCCCTCGAAGCGGCGAAAGGCCCGAGCGCGTTTGCAAGCGTCTTCCGGCGCTGGGTGAATATCGACCGAACGAGCTCCACGAAGGCCGTTTGATCCCGCACCGCGACCAGCGGAGGCCGAAACGTAAGCCGGACAACGGCGGAGCGCACCTTGGGCATCGGCCGAAACGCGCCGGGCGGGAGATTCAGCAGGCGCGTCACGTCGGCGCCCAGCGCCGCCTGCACCGTGAGCACACCGTACTCCTTCGTTCCCGGCGCCGCGACGAGTCGATCTGCAACCTCTTTCTGGAGCATCAACGTCGCATCCTCCACCGCGCCCGTCGACGCCGATGCGTCGAGCAGCCGAAAAAGAATTGGCGAGGAGATGTTGTACGGCAGATTGCCGATGATGCGGATTCGTTGTTCGACACCCGTGCCGAGCGAGTGACGCAGCAGATCCGGGAAGTTGACCTCGAGGACATCTCCGGTGACTACCTCGAGATTCGGAATATGTCGCGCGGCGAGATCGCTTGCAAGGTCGCGGTCGACTTCGATTGCGACGACGCGTGCGACGCGCCTCGCCAGCGGCTCGGTAAGGGCCCCTCGGCCGGGGCCGATCTCCAGAAAAGTGTCTGTTGACCGCGGCTCCACGGCGTCGACGAGCTTCGCCACCCACGCGGGTTCGAGAAAGTGTTGCCCGAAGCGGCGGCGTGCCCTCATGAAGGTTCCGCGTTGCCACGCCAGTAGCGCTCCTCGATCTCCTCGATTTCCTCTTCGCTCAACCCGAAGTAGTGGCCCAGCTCATGGATCAGCGTTTCGCCGATTGCGACGACGATTTCGTCTGCGTCACCGCCGCACTCTTCTTCAATTGTTTTCTGAAAGAGCGTGATCCGGTCGGGCAGCACGTTGCCGTGTCCCCACGCGCGCTCCGTCAAGGGCACGCCCTGGTACAGACCGAGCAAGAGATCGTCGGGGCCCATCTCCATCTCGTCGAGCAGTTCGGCGGACGGTTCGTCTTCGATGACGATGACGACGTTGTGGATTTCGCGAGCGAAGCGCGCCGGAATGGTGTCGATGGCCTGCTGAACGAGCGCTTTGAATGCTTCCCGCGTCATTTCGTTTTGACGACGCGCTGGCGGCGGGGCGTTCCGGCTGGGCCCGCGGTTTTCGCGCGGGCTTTCGCGCGGCCTGCGCGAACGGTGACGCCGCCGGACAAAAAGAAATCGCAATACTTGCGCGCGTTGCACACTTCACATCTCGGCGTCGGCCGGCAGATCCGTCTTCCATGGAGAATGAGCAAGTCCGAAATCTGTATCCACTGCGCGGGAGGAAAGAGAGCCATCAGCGCTTTTTCGACAGTCTCGGGATCGTCGCTGTG
>DASPWV010000645.1:0-3723 GCA_035637635.1 Vicinamibacterales bacterium
AAAGAGTACCGCGCGACCCTCCGTTTCGGAATCGAGACCGACTCGTACGATGCGACGGGCCGGATCGTGCGCGAAACGGGACGCATGCCCGACGCCGCGGCGTTGGCTGCCGCGCTCGAGCCATTTCGCGGCACCCGAGAGCAGGTGCCGCCGCCGTATTCAGCGAAGAAGCTGGGAGGCACGCCGGCGTACGAGCTCGCCAGGCGCTCGGCAGCCGTTGTGCTCGCGCCTGTGCGGGTCACGGTGGGTTCGCTCGAGCTCGCCAGTGTGAATCCGCCGTGCGCGACAGTGACACTCACCTGCTCCGCCGGCTTTTACGTGCGGTCTCTCGCACGCGACCTTGGTGAAGTGCTCGGCACCGGTGCCATTCTCGAGGAGCTGACGCGAACGCGCGCGGGATCGTTTTCGTTGGAGGACGCCCTGCCATTCGAACAGCTGGTCACGGCAGCCCGCCACGTGCTTCGTGCGCGGCTTATCCCGCTCGAAGGACTGCTGCTCGACTTGCCGGCGGCACGTGTCACCGCTGAAGCAGTGCGCCGTGTGGCTCACGGCCAGGAACTTCGTCCGGCAGATTTCGCGGTAGACGGCGGGCAGGACGACGGTCGTTTCGTGCGGCTCGTTGCGCCCGATCTGCGCCTGCTCGGACTCGCGAAACCAGCGAAAATGGGCGGATTTCTACGACCTGTCGTGGTTTTCGGGTTAGAATAAAGGATCTTTCGGCGAAGAACGTTCGCCGTATACGGCGGACCGGAAGTTCGAAGGTTCGATGGTTCGAAGCTGGATGTTCGGAGTTCGAAAAGGTTCGAAAGCAAAGGAACCTCGAACCACGAACGTCGAACCTGGAACGTCGAACCTGGAACCATTCTGGGCCGTTCGTGGAGGACCCCGTGGCACTAACGAAGGACAAGAAGACCGATCTCATCAGCTCGTACCGTACCCACGACAAAGACACCGGCTCCCCCGAAGTCCAGGTCGCACTGCTCAGCGAGCGTATCAACTACCTGACCGAACATTTCAAGTCGCACGCCAAGGATCACCACTCCCGGCGCGGACTGCTCAAGCTCGTTGGACAAAGACGACGGCTGCTGGATTACCTGAAGAGCAAAGACACCGAACGGTACGCTGAGCTTATCAAACGGCTCGGAATCAGGAAGTAAAAGCATTAGTTTCCAGTTACCAGTTGCCAGTTCAAAGTTGAGTGGTTAGTTCTCTTGACGTCACTGACAACGAAACTTTGAACTGGAAACTGGAAACTGGGAACTTCAAGAGACCAATATGACCAAGCGAGAAGTTCAAGTCGGCCAGCACACCCTGTCGTTCGAGACGGGCAAGCTGGCCAAGCAGGCGGACGGTTCCGTCCTCGTGCGCGCCGGCGACACCGTCGTGCTCGTCACTGCCTGTCATGCGGCGTCTCCGCGCGAAGGAATCGATTTCCTGCCGCTCACTGTTGATTACCGCGAGTACACGTACGCCTCCGGCCGCATTCCCGGGGGCTTCTTCAAACGCGAAGGCAAGCCGACGGACAAGGAAGTGTTGACGAGCCGCGTGATCGATCGTCCGATTCGGCCGCTGTTTCCATCCGGCTGGCGTCACGAAACGCAAATCATCGCGCTCGTGCTGTCGGCGGACACTCAACACGATTCCGATGTGCTCGCCCTCACCGGCGCCTCCGCGGCGCTGGCGCTGTCGCCCATCCCGTTCGAAAAAACCATCGCGGGCGTACGCGTCGGCCTGATCGACAACCAGTTCATCGTCAATCCCACATTCGATCAACGCAAGCAAAGCCGTCTCGATCTCGTCGTCGCCGGCAGTAAAGACGGCATCGTCATGGTGGAAGCTGGCGCGAAAGAAGTTTCAGAAGAAGAGGTCGTCAAGGCGTTCGAAGCGGCCCACGCGGCCATTCGCGAGATCGTCGACACCATCGACTCGTTGGCGAGCGAAGCAGGACGAGAGAAGCTTCCCAAACCCGACCGCACCATCGGCCACGAGTTCTACCGCGAAGTCGAAGAAAGGGTGCTCGTCCCGCTCAGCGAAGCGATGCGCATTCGCGGCAAGATCGAAAACTACAGCCGTGTCGACGAAGTGCTCGACGAGCTGATTGCCTCGCTGCCTGAGGCCGAGACGCCACGCAAGCTCGAAGCGAAGGCGGTCTTCAAGGAGCTCCAGGAAAAGGTGCTGCGCGACGAGATTCTCGAACGCGGCGTGCGCCTCGACGGCCGCAAGTTCGACGAGATCCGGCCAATCTGGATCGAAACGAGCGTGCTGCCGCGCACGCACGGCTCCGTCGTGTTCACACGCGGCGAGACACAGGCGCTCGTCACCGCGACGCTCGGCACGGCCGAAGATCAGCAGAAGATCGAGCTCGTCGACGGCGAATCGTGGAAGCGGTTCATGCTGCATTACAACTTTCCGCCGTTCTCTGTCGGCGAAGTCGGATTTCTGCGAGGACCCGGCCGGCGCGAAGTCGGCCACGGCGCCCTGGCCGAGCGCGCGCTCGCGGCCATGCTGCCTGCCGAAGAAGAGTTCCCCTACACCGTTCGCATCGTCTCGGACATCCTCGAATCGAACGGATCTTCGTCGATGGCGTCGGTCTGCGGCGGTTCGCTGGCCATGATGGACGCGGGCGTGCCGCTCAAGGCGGCCGTCGCCGGCGTCGCGATGGGGCTCATTCTCGACGAGCAGACCGGCAAGTACGCGGTGCTCAGCGATATCGCAGGCGCAGAAGATCATTACGGCGACATGGATTTCAAAGTCGCCGGCACCGATCGTGGTATCACGGCGCTGCAGATGGACATCAAGGTGACCGGCATCTCGCCCGAGATCATGACGACGGCGTTGATGCAGGCGCACAAAGGACGGCTGGAGATTCTCGCGAAGATGCAGGAGGCGCTGCCGTCGACACGGGAGCAGATCTCGACCTACGCGCCGCGCATCGTCACCATGAAGATTCCGGTCGACAAGATTCGCGACGTCATTGGTCCCGGCGGCAAGACGATTCGAAGCATCATCGAGAGGACGGGCGTCAAAATCGATGTCGAAGACGACGGCCGTGTGAACGTCGCGTCGTCCGACGAGGCCGCCGCACAAAAAGCCATCGGCATCATCCAGGAACTGACCGCCACACCAGAGCTGAACAAGACGTATCTTGGCAAGGTGCAGCGGATCACGGATTTCGGCGCGTTCGTCGAGATCATGCCCGGAACCGACGGGTTGCTGCACGTGTCCGAGATCGCCAACTACCGCGTGAAAGACGTGCGCGACGAGTTGAAGGAGGGGCAGCAGGTGCTGGTGAAGGTCATCAACATCGATCCGACCGGCAAGATTCGGCTGTCGCGCAAAGCCTTGCTCACGGCTGAGGAAGGCGGCGCGCCTCCACACCCTGCGGCAGAGGGCGAAGAGGCAGGCGCGGCTGCCGGCGGCAGCCGCGAGGGCCGCCGCGAAGGCGGATTCAGAGGCGGCCGCGGCCGCGACCGCGCCCCGCGGCGGGATCGGGAATAAGGTTCAAGGGTTCAAGGGTTCGAGGGTTCAAGGGTTCGAGGGTTCAAAGGTTCAAAGGTTCGAGGGTTCAAGGGTTCAGGGGTTCAGGGGTTCAGGGGTTCAGGGGTTCTAGAGTTCATAGGGTTCTACGGTTCATAGGCTCATCGGTTCTCTGGTTCTGGGGTTAAACGGTGGAGGAGGAGAGGAATAGTCAAGACCTGTGGATTGGGGTGCCACGATGAGGTG
>DASPWV010000646.1:0-2569 GCA_035637635.1 Vicinamibacterales bacterium
TGACGAAGCGTTTCGGCATGGGTCGTACGATATGCCCGGAAACGCTTGGGTTTCAAGGTGACCGACGTTGACACGCAGGCCCCTTGCGAGACTTGCCGCCTGGCGGCAGAATCTCTTTGATGTCGTAGAACTCGCTGGTCCCGCCGGCCGCGCGCAGGAAGGCCGTCACCTCGATCGCGCAGCCCCGTCGTGGGTCCTGAAAACCGCAGCAGGGGGAAGTGTATGACCGACAAGCGTTGGTTCGTTCGTTCCATTATCACTTTTGGGTTCGTCCTGTTCGGGCTGTCGCCGGTCGCGAGAACCGCGGTGGCGCAAGGCACGAGGGTCGTTGCCGGCCAGGTGACGGACTCCAGCACGCGGGCCGGATTGTCCGGCGTGCGCGTCTCGGTCGTGGGTACCACGATCGCGACGTCAACAGATGCCACCGGCCGCTACGCGCTCGACGTACCGGCCGGCCGGGACAGCATCGCGTTCGCGCGCATCGGCTATAAGCGCGTCGTCGCGGCTGCCGGGGCCGTCGTCGACATCGCCATGCAGGCTCAGGCACTCGAGCTGCAGGGGATGGAAATCGTGACCACCCCGCTCGGTATCGAGCGCGAGCAGCGCAGCCTCTCGTACGCTGCGCAGACCCTCTCCGGTGAACGGTTGTCCAACGTGCCGACCCAGAACGTGGTGTCGTCGCTCGGCGGCAAGGTCGCCGGCGTGCAGGTCACGAACTCCTCGAACCCGTTCGGCTCGGCGCGCATCGTCGTGCGCGGCGCGAGCTCGATCCTCGGGCAGAACCAGCCGCTCATCGTCGTCGACGGCATCCCCATCGACAACAACGCGGCGGGGAACACGGGGTTCGGTCCGCAAGGCACGCCGACGCCTGGCGTGCTGGGCGGGTATGACGTCGGCAACGCGGCGTCGGACATCAACGCCGACAACATCGCGTCGGTGACCGTGCTAAAGGGTCCGAACGCCGCGGCACTGTACGGCTCACGCGCGGCCAACGGCGCGATCGTGTACACGACCAAGAGCGGCAAGGGCGCGCCCAGCACCGGCTTCGGCGTCACCGCGAACTTCGGCGCGAGCGCTGAAGCGCCATTGCGCCTGCCGAATTATCAGAACCAGTACGGCCAGGGCTTCTACGGCGAATTCGATTTCGTCGACGGCAACTTCCACGGGAAGAACGACGGCGCCGACGAGAGCTGGGGGCCGCAGCTCGATAACCGCACGAGCGGATGCGTTCGCATCCCCACTGATACCCTCGTTGCGGTCGGCATTCCGACCCTTTATGACGCCGCGCATGCGTGTAATCAGTTCTTCGGCGTGGGCCCGTGGTCGGCGCACCCCAACAACGTGCGCGACTTCTGGGAGACGGGTCTCATCCTCAACGCGAACATCGCGGTTGCGCGCAGCAGCGACCGCAGCAACGTCCGCTTGTCGGTCGGTCGCACGAATGAGAGCGGGATGTATCCGAACAACACGAACAACCGGACGGACATCGCGCTCTCCGGCGGCACGCAGGTTTCGGATCACTGGAGTGCCGAAGCATCGGTCAACTACATCAACGACGGGATGAAGAACCAGCCCGCGCAGGCCTACGAAGAGATCGATCCGATGCAGGGCTTCATCTGGTTCGGTCGCCAGGTTGATACGCGGCTCCTGAAGCAGAACCTGTACCGCGACCCGTCCGACGCGCTCACCCAGCAGATCTTGGTCGGTGACAAGCTGCTGCGGCGCGACGCGCCGATTCCCTACAGCTGGAACTACAGCTATCACCCGAATCCGTACTGGATGTCGAACGTCAAGACGACGGATTACGCGCGCAACCGCGGTCTCGGGCACGCTTCGGTGACCTACAAGGTGAACGACTGGCTGAGCGTCACCGGGCGGACGGGGCGTGACTGGTACCAGAACCAGTTCCGCGCCAACTACCCGGTGAACAGCATCTCGCCGTTCAACGCGGGTGGGTTCCTGGATGTGGGCGAGACGCGGAGTGAGACGAACAACGACTTCCTCGTCACCGCGAACCGGTCGCTCACGCCAACCCTCAGCCTGACGGTGAACGCGGGCGGCAACCAGCGGAAGAACGACTACAACACGAACATGGGGCAGGTCAGCGAGCTGGTGATTCCAGGCGTCTACACACTTGCCAATTCCAATGGAGTAGCGTTCGGGCAGCTGTACGTGAGCCACAAGAAGGTGAACTCGTTGTACGGCTCCGCCAACTTCAACTTCAAGGACTGGCTCAACGTCGACATCACCGGCCGCAACGACTGGTCGTCCACGCTGCCGAAGAACGGCAACTCGCTCTTCTATCCCTCGATCGGCGCGGCCTTCGTCTTCACCGACGCGCTCGGGCTGCAGAGCAGCTGGTTGTCCTACGGCAAGTTGCGGGCGAGTTGGACCCGCGTCGGAAATGACACGGATCCTTATCAGCTCGCCGCCGTGTACGGAGCAGGGACGGCATGGGCCGGCGCGCCGAGCTACACGGCTGACAATCGCCTCCCGAACCGCGTCCTGAAGCCCGAGCAGACGACCGGTGCGGAAATCGGCGCCGACCTGGGGTTCTTGCGCGACAACC
>DASPWV010000647.1:0-11683 GCA_035637635.1 Vicinamibacterales bacterium
TTACCACGCGCTCGTCGGCGTCGGCGAGCGAGCTCGTCATCAACGGCCTGCGCCCGTTCATTCCCGTCACCGTCATCGGCGAACGGACCTACGGCAAGCCAGTCGGGCAGTACGGGATCAACTTCTGCGACAAAGTGCTGGCGCCGGTCGCGTTTTCTCTCGTCAACGCCGACGGTCACGGTGATTACTTCGACGGCATCGCCGCCGACTGCTCCGCCGGGGACGATATCGAGCGCCCGCTCGGCCTCGCAGAAGAATCGTCGCTGGCCGAGGCGCTGCACTATATCTCCACCGGATCGTGTAGCGTTTCTCCGGAAGTGAGTCGAACGCTCCGGGCGCGTCCCGGCGCGCAAGCGGCCGGATGGCAGTCGGTCGTCAACGCGCATTGACAAAAGAGTTGGTTCGACATTTCGAGCGTTCGAGGGTTCGACAGTTCGCAGTTCGATGTTCGAATGAATGAGGAACTCTCGAACCACGAACACTCGAACCTCGAACTTCGAACCTCGAACGAGTCTCCGTGCCTGAATTCCCCGACATCGAGTTGTATCTGCATGCGCTCGGGCCGCGGATTGTGGGGCAGCGGCTCGAGAACGTTCGGCTCGCAAGTCCTTTTCTCCTGCGCTCCATCGATCCGCCGCTGGACGCGGTGATCGGCACGTCCGTTCGCGGACTGCGCCGCCTCGGCAAGCGGATAGTGTGGGCGATGGATGGCGAGCTGTTTCTGGTGTTCCACCTGATGATCGCCGGCCGATTCCAATGGAAGGAGCGCGGCTCGGCCATCACCGGCAAAGTCGGTCTGGCGGCGTTTGATTTTCCAGCCGGCACGCTCTTGCTGACCGAAGCCGGATCGAAACGGCAAGCGTCGTTGTATCTCGTGCGCGGCGCAGCCGGTGTGGAGATGCACGATCCGGGCGGCGTCGAGGTCATCGGTTCGAGCCTCCAGGCCTTTTCAAGCGCTCTCATGCGCGAGAATCACACCCTCAAAAGAGCATTGACGGATCCGCATCTGCTGAGTGGCATCGGCAATGCGTACTCGGACGAAATTCTGCACGCGGCCAAACTGTCGCCGATGAAACTGACGGTGCAACTCACGCCGGAAGAAATGGAACGTCTTCACGCGACGGCAATCGGCATCCTCGAGCGCTGGCGAGATGAGCTCGTCGCCGAAGCGGGCGACGCGTTTCCGTCGAAGGTCACGGCGTTTCGTCAGGCAATGGCGGTGCACGGCAAGTACGGCAAGCCGTGTCCGGTCTGCGGGACGCCGATTCAGCGGATTCGTTACGCGAACAACGAGGCCAATTACTGCCCGACGTGCCAGACGGGTGGGCGTCTCCTGGCGGATCGGTCGCTGTCTCGATTGATGAAAGGCGACTGGCCGCGGACACTCGAAGAGCTCGAAAAGAGGAAAGCATCGAAAGCACAGAATGAGCCGAAGAATTCGCGGCCCTGAAGAAGGCCCGCGCGACGTACTGCGGGCTGTCTGCTACCCTGAGATGGTGCGCCGACTTTTTTTCCTGCTGACTCTTGTCGCGACTCTCGTCGTCGCGCCCGCCGCTCAAACTCCTCGCAAGCATTTCATGTGGGCGGTGCAGAAAGCTGGAACGCCGCCCACATACCTCTTGGGGTCGTTGCACGTCCTCACGCCTGACTTCTACCCGTTGGACACCAATCTCGAACGCGCCTTTTCGGAATCGAAGGTGCTCATCGAGGAGGTCGACCTGGACGAGCTCACGAATCCCGTCACGGCGCTGTCGCTCGTCGGCAAAGCCATGCTGGTGGACGGCCGGACGCTCGATCAGACGATCAATCCCGAGTTGTACAAGCAGGTCGCCGCCCGGGCCGAGAAGGCCGGTCTCCCGATGGTGGCCATGAACCGCATGAAGCCGTGGATGGTGGCCGTCTCGCTGGCGGGGCCGGCGCTGAAGCAAGCCGGCTTTGACACCGAGCTCGGAATCGACAAGCACTTTTTCGACAAGGCAAAGGCCGCAAGCCTCGAACGGCGCGCCCTCGAGACGGTCGCGTATCAATTCGACAGCCTCGATCAACTGTCGCCCGCGCTGCAGGAAGCGCTCTTGAAGTCCGCGATCTCGGAGCTCGATACCGAAGTTGCAAACGTGAAGACCATCGCGCAAGCCTGGGGCCGCGGCGAAACCTCGACGATCGAACGCCTCCTGCTCGGCACCATCGTCGACTCACCGGAGCTGTACGAGCGGCTCCTCGTGACGCGGAACAAGAACTGGGTCGCGCCCGTCGAAAAATGCGTTGAGGAGAAGACCGCGTGCTTCGTCGTCGTCGGCGCTGCACACCTGGTCGGGCCCGACAGTCTCGTCGCCTTGCTGAAGCAAAAGGGCTATACCGTCGAACAACAGTAGATGTGGCGATGTGACGGGGTGAGGGCTCGCGTTACTTCTTCGGAAACTTTCGATCGGCTTTGATTTCGCGAATCTGCAGAATGTGCCGCTGCTCGTGGGTCGAGATCATGAGCGCCCACTGATAGCCGTCGCACCCTTGTCGTTCCACGATCCGGCTCCGTAGATCGTCCTTCGTCGTCCTCGCGTATTCGACGAGTCGCGCGTGTGCTTTCCGATAGGCATCCAACGCCCCTTTCAAGTCGTGCAGCTGCCCTTTTGGCGTCTCGGTTGGCAGCGCCTTATCGCGTCGTGTCCGATCGATGCCGTACCAAAGTATGTCCGCATCGCTCATGGACGACGCTCGCGTCGGAGCCGGCCCTTTCATCGCGTTCTGCAGGTCCTGCCAATAAATAGGCGCGACGACCACGAGATGTTCCACGACGTCCGCGATGGACCATATGTCGGGAGCTGGCCGGAAATGCAGTTGCGCCGCGGACAGCCCTGACACTTCATCGGTGAGCCACTCCGCAGTCATTTCGAGATGCGCAATCAGGCGCTCTCGTTCGAGCTCGGTCAAAGTCGCCGCGTTCGCCGACGCGGCGCAGGCGAAGAACAGGAGAGCGGCGATTGCGCCTGCACGATTGATAGAAAGTACCATCGGAAACCTGCTTTCGAGTCACCCGCTTCGGAACCATCTGTGTAAATCTGCGTCCATCTGCGGCCTATCTGTGTTCATCTGTGGCTTATCTGCGGCAAGCCTCGGCGTTCGCGCTCACACGCAGCCCTCGACATGCAGCCTTCGAGGTGATCATTCACGAGTCCGACGGCTTGCATGAACGCGTAGATCGTCGTCGGCCCAACGAAGGTCCAGCCGCGCTTCCGAAGATCCTTCGATAACGCAATCGATGTGGGCGTGGTTGCCAGCCGCATCAACGCGCTGCGCGTGACACGCCGTGGCCGCTCGGACGGCGGCGGCTGGAATTGCCAGATGTAATTCGACAGCGAGCCGAATTCGCCCTGCAGCGCAATCGTCTGTCGAGCGTTGTTGATGGCCGACTCGATTTTGCCGCGATGACGGACGATGCCGTCGTTGTTGAGCAGCCCGGCAACGTCACGCGCGCCAAACCTCGCGACGCGAGACGGATCGAATCCAGCGAACGCCGCGCGAAAGTTCTCGCGTTTTCGGAGGATGGTCAACCAGCTCAAACCGGCCTGGAACCCCTCCAGGCAGATCTTCTCGTACAGACGCACGTCCTCGGTGACAGGCCGTCCCCATTCTTCGTCGTGATACCGGATGTAAAGCGGATCGGTGCCCGCCCACCAACACCGCATCCGCGCGGTTGTTTGACGTGTCACGGCCGCTGCGCCTCCATATTCAGCCGCCAATAATCAAGCGTAAACGGCGGATCCTCGCGTGCGGCAAGCGCCGTGATCTCGTCGATGAACCCGGCGCGCACGTGAGGGTCCGGCAGATACGCCAGGTGGACGTTGAAGATGACCGTCGTGACGAACTCCCGATACGACGCTTCATCCGCCAGCGTCGTTGGCGCCGCCTCGAGGCTTGTCTGCACGTCTACGAAACCGGCGTCCACGAGCCGCGCCGCCGTGTCTTCGGGCGTCGCGTATTCCCACACGCCAGACCAGTTACGGAAAAACGGGCGATACGGATCGCGATTCATGACGCTCGCGGCAAGCGAGCGAGCGTGCGCGAGGTTGGGCCCGCCGCCACACTGTGCGAACAGACGGCCGCCGGGCCGGAGCGCCTGGAAGATATTTGCGAAGAGCGCCGCGTGATCGCGCACCCAATGAAACGTGGCGGTGCTGAACACGAGGTCGGCCCATGCATGGAACGGCAGAAACGGCAACTCGACGCGAACGAACGCCACGTGCGTCCCGAACTCCGGCCTGAGATTCGCGCGCGCGGTCAGAAGCATGTTCCAGGATCGATCGATCGCGATAAGGCGTCCCCGCGCCAGTCGCGCCGCGAGCTCCGCCGTCAGCCGTCCCGTGCCGCACCCGGCGTCGATCACGCGTTCGTCGTCTCGGACGACAAGACGAGAGAGCACTCGATGACCCCACTCGGTTTGTGGCGCCGAGACCTTGTGGTATGACGCGGCGTTCCATTCGGTCATTCAGCTGAGAACATATCCAGTTTCCGGTTCCCAGTTGTCAGTTCAAAGTTCAGTTGTGAAGTTTCGAGGCTCTGCAAGTTCCCAAAATCAGAGAAGACTCGCGACTTCGCAACTAGAACTTTGAACTGGAAACTGGCAACTGGAAACTGAACGTGCGCCGCGTCTCGCCCGGCGCGGCAGATTCGCGCTACTCTACCGCCGTGACGTTTCCGGCGACCCGTGTCTCGCTCGTCGCCCGCACACGAAGTCTCGACGAACGCACGCGGCAGCTCGCGTTCGAGACGCTGATCGAGGCGTACTGGAAACCGATCTACAAGTATCTTCGGCTCAAGTGGAAGTCGTCGCCGGACGAAGCTGCCGACCTCACGCAGGACTTCTTCGCCAACGCACTCGAGAAGGAGGTGGTGGGACGGTACGATCCCGGCCGGGCGCGATTCCGTACCTATTTGCGCCTGTGCGTCGACGGCTTTGTGGCGAATGCTCGCAAGGCGGAACGCCGGCTGAAGCGCGGCGGCGGCATTGTCATCCTGCCGCTCGATTTCAGCAACGCCGAGACGGAGTTGCAGGCCCATCTGCCGTCGGTGCCGCCGGAGGCTGAGGAACTGTTCGACCGCGAGTTCTCTCGATCGCTTCTTCAAGGCGCGATCGACGATCTGCGGGCAACATGCCTGGCTGCCGACCGATCGGTGGCATTCACCGTCTTCGAGCGCTACGACCTCGCTGACGAACTCCAGCGTCCCACGTACGCGGTGCTGGCCGCGGAGCTTGGTCTCACGACCGCCATGGTGACGAACCACCTCGCCGCCGTCCGCCGCGACTTCCGCCGTCACATCCTCGATCGATTACGGCGGCTCACGGCAACAAATGAGGAGTTCGAGCTGGAAGCGCGCCGCCTGCTGGGAAGGTCTCGGTGAGTCGTTCACTCGACGACGCGACGCTGAACCACCTGCGCGACGTCGCAGAATGGCCCGACCTGGGCGAGCGCTATGAGGTGTGCGGCCGGCTCGGACGCGGTGGCATGGGCGCTGTTTATGAGGTGCACGATCGAACGCTCGATCGCCGCGTTGCGGTAAAGGTCCTCGACGCCACGGGGTATGCGCCGGACTCCGCGGACAGGCTGCTCCGCGAAGCGCAACTGCTTGCGCGATTGGAGCATCCCGGAATCGTGCCGGTGCACGACGCCGGTACGCTGGCCGACGGGCGCGTGTTCTACGCGATGAAGTTGGTGCGTGGCGAGCGGCTGACCGACAGGCTTCAACGCGAGATGTCCGGGCCCGAGCGGGCAGACCGCATGCTGCGAATCTGTGACGCTATTGCGTTTGCGCACGCGCGCGGCGTCGTGCATGGCGACATCAAACCCGAGAACATCATGGTCGGCTCTTTCGGTGAAGTGCTCGTGATGGATTGGGGCGTGGCGGCTCTCCTGGATCCCGAGAAATCGGCGGAGCGAGTGATCGCGGGCACACCGGGATTCATGCCGCCGGAGCAGGCGGAAGGCGCTCGTATCGATGCGCGCGCCGACGTCTACTCACTGGGAGCGCTGCTCGCCGCGGTCATGCCGAAACCGTTGCCCCGACCGTTGGCGGCAATCGTCCAGCGCGCGTGTGCGCCGCTTGCCGAAAATCGGTACGCGTCGGTCGCCGAGCTTGCGCGCGACATTGCCGCCTTTCGCGATGGCGACCGCGTTGCCGCTCATCGCGAGACGCTCGCCGACCGCGCCGCCCGGCTTTACAGTCGCTATCGTGTGCCGGCAACCCTGGTCGTCGCGTACATGGTGATCCGCGTCGCCCTTCTGCTCTGGTTTCGGCGGTAACCCTTCATTTCGTCGTACACAAGCGCGCCACGAACGTTGAAAAGGATCGGCGAGGCTGCGAGTAATGATGAACAAACCTGTATTCGCGATGTTGCTGGGTGGAGTGCTGGGGGTCTTCGATGGTCTGACGGCGCTGATTTCAGCACCGCAGGAGGCGCCGAATATCGTTGGGATCGTCATCGGATCGACCATCAAAGGCGTCGTGGCCGGGTTGATCATCGGCCTCGTCGCGCGACGGACTCAGTCGCTCGCCGTCGGCCTCGTCGTCGGTCTCCTTGTCGGCGCCGGGCTCGCCGCTCTCGTGACGATCGGTGGGCCCTATTTCTGGGAAATTGTGTTGCCCGGTTCTGCCGTCGGCCTGATTGTGGGCTTCGCCACGTTCAAATACGGCGGCGTTAGTAAGCCCACAGGCGCAACGCCATGAGGTTGTTCGAGTAGAGATAAACGGAGAGCCCAAGCGCCGCCGCCGCAACGAGCGACGCATACGCGACCAGGGCGCCGCTCGCACGTTGACGGTGCGCGGCGAGCGCGAGAGCCGCGATGAGGAGAGCGACAGCGGGCACCGCGATCGTGGACAGACACGTGACGATCGTTGCCGCATTCTGCTGGCCCCAACGTGTCAGTGGCGTCAACGTGAGCGCCGCGACCGGCGCGCAGAGCACGAGTGGGACGGTGAGCGAGGCGCTTTTCAGCAGCCAAAAGCCGCGCGGACGAGCGCGGCGCGCGTGTGCGACCCACGCAATCGCGACGATCAGCGGAGAAACCAGCAGAAAGACCGCAGCGATGACGGGAGCTCGAATGAGCTCGACTTGCCAGCGCGGCCTCCTCTCGGCGTAAATGCCGTTGCCGGTGAGCACCGTAATCCCACTGGCGTCGCGCGCAAACACGAGCGTCGCATCGCTCTCTCTGTCCCGGCGGAATGTCGTCTCCGAGACGGGCACCAGCGTGGTCCGTCTTCCTGTCAGCTCACGCATGATCAGTCGATGGCCCTCCGCTGAAATGGTCCGGCCGGTTATCAGCCGCTGAACGGGCCACATGATTTGATTGCGCGGGTTTGCATCTTCGTAATAACCGTTGTACGAGCTCAGGATGCGCGGGTCGACGTTCGCTTCGGGCGGGGATGGTGCGTCGACGTCGCGTTTGAGGAATCGGATTGAGAGAGCGGCGAGTTGGTCCATTGCGCGAACCGCCGCCGGCGCGCCGCTATTCAGCAGAATCACGTACCCAACATCCCGCGACGGCGAATAGCCGTAGGTGCAGGTGAATCCTTCGATCGATCCACCATGCCCAAGGACCGGAAAGGGGAGCTCGAAGTTCCAGCCGATCCCGCTCCCGTAGGTATTTCGAAGCCCGGCCTCGGCGGCAATGCTTGTCGATGATCGTTCCATGTTTCCGAGGTACTCGGGATCGATGACGAACATGCCGTCGAGCTCTCCCCAATTGAGCAGCATGCGAACGAATCGTCCCATCTCGTGGGCCGAGCTATGGAGGTTGCCGGCCGGCCGCAAGTAAATCTGCGGGAATCCGGCAGGTCCACCGCTGGCGCCTTTGTAACCCTGCGCGAGCAACTCCTGATCGCGTGTCGTCAGTCTGAAGCTGCTGGTGTTCATTCCAAGCGGTCCCAGAATGTTGTGCTCGATGTGGTCTTCGTACGGCTCGCCGCTTTGCTTTTCGATCAGGTATCCGGCAACTGCATAGCCCGGATTCGAGTACGACATTCGCGTGCCGGGCCGCCACCGCACCGTTCGAGATGTTGCGCCCCGTTTGAGCACTTCGAGGAGCGGGATCGACGGCGAATCGTCCAGGTTGTAGATCTGATTGAAGTGCATGTCGTCGAAGCCTGCGGTGTGCTGCAGGAGGTGGATGACGCGCACCGGATCGGTGTCCTGCCACTGGTTGTCGATGGAAACTTCCGGCGCGAGCGTCGCCAGCGGCGCTTCGAGCTCGATCCGATCCTCGTAATAGAGCTGCATGACGGCAATGGCCACGAAGCTCTTGCTGATGGAGCCCACGCGAAAGTGAGTGTCGGCGGTGACGGGAGTCTGGCGGTCTCGGTCGGCGAGACCGAGGCCGCCCTCCCATTCAACGCCGTCCGCGCGCACCAGTGAAATTCCGGCGCCGGGAATGCCGGCTTCGCGCATCACGCGCATGGCGGCTGCCTGGAACTGGTCCAGCGTTGCCGGTGTGTTCGCAGACGGTCGATCGACGGTCTGAATGCCGAATGTGAGAGCCGCTGCCAGCACCAGCGCCAACCGCTGCATGCGAAGAGTGTATTCTGTTGGACCGTGGAAGGACGGATCTCACGAGCGCCGCTGGGACGCGCGGATTCTACATCCAGTTCGATCAAGATCGAGCTCGACACCGACCGGCGTCTTCGTACACGTAACAAGCTGCATTACCGGTTCAATCATTGGCCGATTTGGATTTTCGTCTTCTTCATCGCACCAGGCCCGCTCACATTTGATTTGTTCGCTCACGGATTCGATCGTCGAATGGCTGCGTGGCTCGGTTTCGTCCTGACGACCACCGCCATCGCGGGGGCCGCGGGAAAGCTTCCGGGCTGTGAGCCCACGCCTTACATCATTCGTTTCACGGAGGATCGACCGAATCCGCTTTATCGGCGTATCTGCTACACGACCGCGTGGGGCGAAGTCGTCGCATTCGCGGCGCTGAATATTGCCGGCCTCGCCTACGCCATCGCGACCGGTGAATGGCGCCTGCGGCAGATGTACGAGTACGCGTACTTTCCTGTGGCGGGAACGATGTGGCTGCTTGGTGCGCTCGGCCGATTGCCGCGCGTCAAGCCGTCGACGGCCGGCGAAGGACACGAGCGCCGCTACTTCTACGGTTCCGTCTGGGCTGTGGCTTGCGCACAACCCGTCCTCTTTTTTCTCTGGAAACTGCTGCCGCGCGGCCTTCCGTCTGACGTCGTGAAGCTGGTCGTGTTTGCGGGGATTCTGATTGTCGTCGGCGTCGCGGCCAGGAGGGGGCTGCTTCCGCGGACGCGACCGATAGTGCCGGGTGAATGGGCCATCTCGGACTAGCGCAAGGCGCTCAGGTCCATGGCAGGTCCACTTCTCCGCGTGCCTGACGTTCGATGAGCGGCGGCAATCGATCGAACAAACGAACGACTTCTTCCGGCAGGTCGCGCGGCTTGAAAGAGCCCGACTCGATACACGCGACACGCACGCTGCCCGATGCGATGAGCGTGTCAGATGAGTCGTCACGAATCTCGAATCGATGCCGTATCCGTCGCGCATTCTCGACCGAGCTCGCCAGGCCGATCCGCACGAGCTGTCCCGCGCGTGTAGGCGAATGAAATTTCGTTTCGAGCTGCACGCGCGGCATGCCAAACCCAATCTCGGTCAGCAGCGCATGGCGCGGACGTCCTAATGCAGCGTAGAGCTCCTCTTCCGCATCCTCGAACCAGCCAAAGAATCGCGGGAACCACACGACGCCTGCTGCGTCGCAGTCGGACCAGTGCACTTTCTTGCGGATCCAGAAGAAGGCAGACATGCCGCGCAGTATAAGACCCACGCGTCGAGGCCGAAGCGCCTCACGCCTCACACGGACACGAGCATGACCGAAGGTTGGGAAGGCTGGGACGAGTACGCGCCGTTCTACGACTGGGAGAACGCGCAAACGCTCGGCCGCCGGGACGTGCCGTTTTGGCGCCGGCTCGTCCGCCGCAGCCTCGAAGCGCTTCCTGAGCAGCAGCGGCTCGGATTGGAGCTGGGATGCGGCACCGGACGCGTCACGTTCCCGCTCGTCCGCGAGGGCGTCGCGATCATCGGCATCGATCGGTCAGCGGAAATGCTGGCCCGTGCGGCGGCTCGCAGACGCCGATCGCGAGCGCGTCCGCAGCCGACGTTGATCCAGGGCGATATCCGCGACCTGCCGTTTCGCGATGGCTCGTTTCCGCTGGCCATTGCCCCGTACGGCATTCTGCAATCGCTCCTGCGCGACCGCGATCTCGCGGCAACACTCGATGACGTCGCTCGAGTGCTCGTCCCTGGCGGCACGTTTGGCCTGGAGCTCGTGGCAGACCTGCCATCGTGGAAGGAATACCGCAATCGCGTCAAATTGCGGGGCCGAACGGGCCGCGGCGCAGGTGGCGCCGAGCTCAGTCTGATCGAATCGGTCCGCCAGGATCGCGCCAGAGGCCTCACCCTGTTCGATCAGGAATTCATCGAGCGACGCGGCGGAACTCAAAGTCGAAAGACGTTCACGCTGGTGTTCCGCACCGTGTCGGTGCCGCAAATGACGCGGCGGCTGGAAAAAGCAGGGTTTCAGATAACCGCGCTGCTCGGCGATTATCAAGGCGGGCCGTGGGATCCACGCGCAGACGTATGGATCATCGTGGCACGGAAGGCTAGACTATAGAACGTTCGAGTTTTCAGTTGCCAGTTCTCAGTTCAAAGTTTAGTTTTCCAGTTACGAGACTCGTCGGTTCACAAGTTGCAGAGCAACTTCAACTTTGAACTGGTAACTGGAAACTGACAGCGCCAGGATCCCAACACGCGTCAGGTGGAGCTTTCCCATGTCCGGCCATTCCAAGTGGCACACAATCAAGCACAAAAAGGGCGCAGCCGACGCCAAGCGCGGGAAGGTATTTACGCGCATCATCAAGGAGCTCACGGTCGCCGCACGAAACGGCGGCGGCGATCCGGGCAGCAACCCTCGCCTCCGCACGGTCATCGCTGACGCCAAATCCGTCAATATGCCGGCGGACAACATCAAGAAGGCCATTCAGCGCGGGACGGGAGAGTTGCCCGGCGTCACCTACGAAGAAATCACCTACGAGGGATACGGGCCCGGAGGCGCCGCGCTCATCATCGAAACCATGACGGACAACAAGAACCGCACCGTGGGTGAGATCCGCCATCTCCTCGAGAAGCACAACGGAAACCTCGCCTCGTCGAACTCCGTCGCGTGGATGTTCTCGAAGAAGGGCTACGTGGTCGTCGAGAAGAAGGCCGCCGACGAAGAAAAGCTTCTTTCGGTCGCGCTCGACGCCGGCGCCGACGATCTCGCCGACGATGGCGATACGTGGGAGATCACGAGCTCCCCGTCGTCGTTCGAGTCGGTGCGCGACGCGGTCAAGGCGCTGGGCGTCGAACCCGCGACGGCGCAAGTGGCGATGATCCCTCAAAACTACGTGAAGCTCGAAGGCCGGGAAGCCTCGCAGATGATCAAGCTGATGGAGATCCTCGAGGAGCACGACGACGTGCAGCACGTCTGGTCGAATTTCGATATCTCGGAAAAGGAGATCGAGGCCTCACTGGCGTGAGGGTCTTCGGCATCGACCCCGGCTCCGATCGCACCGGCTACGGCTGTATCGACAGCGACGGCCGCCGTCCTCACCTGGTGCTCTGCGGCGCGATTCG
>DASPWV010000648.1:0-2933 GCA_035637635.1 Vicinamibacterales bacterium
CGCGTCCCGGTTCAGCCCGCGGCTGGCTGCGACCGTCAGTGTGACTCCGCGTTTTTCCATCACGGCCAGCACCGGGATCTACTATCAACAGCCCGCGTTTCAGTTTCTCGCGGTGTTTCCGGAGAACCGCACGCTGAAGCCGTTCCGAGCCGATCACTACGTCGGAGGCTTTGCGTACACGCTCGCCGGCGGCTTGGTTCTGAGCGTCGAGACCTACCGCAAGAACTACCATGACTATCCGGTGTCGAGGGAATACCCGTCGCTCTCGCTCGCGAATCTCGGCGACACGTTCAACGTACTGGAAAGCCTCTTTCCACTGACGAGCGCTGGCTTCGGCCACAGCCAAGGTCTGGAGTTCAACGTCACGAAGAAAGACGACGGCCGTTGGTACGGACTGGCAAACGTTTCGATCTCAACGGCGCAACACGCCGCCCTCGACGGGATGCTCCGGCCTGGCTCGTTCGACTACCCGTTTGTTTCGAACGTGACGGGCGGGCGGCGGTGGTCGCCGAAATGGGAGTCCTCGCTCAGACTCTCGTACCTGTCCGGACGGCCGTTCACGCCATTCGACGTCGCCGAGTCGACGCGCCAGCGGCGAGGCATCTACGACCTTTCACGCGTCAATGCCGTTCGCGCGCCGGCGTATTTCCGGCTCGATGCGCGCATCGACCGGAACGCGACGATCGCAGGGAAACCGGTCATCGTCTTCTTGGGGATTCAGAACGTCACCGGACGGCGCAACGTCAATGGCTTCGAGTGGAACCGACGGGCGAATGCGGCGGAGCCGCTGGAGCAGCTCGGCGTGTTCCCGCTTGTCGGTCTCGAATGGCGGTTCTAACACCCAGCCTTCGCAAATTCGCGCTCACCGCGCATGTCACGTCATCGGTCGGCTGGCTGGGCGCGGTAGCAAGT
The DNA here is from genome assembly GCA_035637635.1 of Vicinamibacterales bacterium. GTDB lineage: Bacteria > Acidobacteriota > Vicinamibacteria > Vicinamibacterales > UBA2999 > DASPWV01. The sequence continues at coordinate 913 of DASPWV010000648.1, forward strand.
TTTCTGGTTCTGGCGATCGCCGGTCTGATCGGCGACGATGACCAGATGGTGCGATCGGTCTACCTCGCGACCGATCTGACCACGTGGTTCGTCATCATTCCGTTGGCGTTCGCCTCGTTGCTGACTGGGCTCGTCGTCGCGTTGGGCACGCAGTGGGGTCTATTTCGGCACTACTGGGTCCTGGTGAAATTCATGCTGACGGTTCTTGCGACGACGCTCTTGCTGCTGCACACGCAGCCGATTGGTCGTCTCGCGGCAGTCGTGCGAGAAACGACGATAGGCGGAGCGGACATGCGCGCACTGCAGATCCAAATCGTCGGTGATGCTGGTGCGGCTCTGCTTGCCTTGCTGGTGAACGTGACATTGTCGATATACAAACCGGGGGGCACGACGGCGTACGGTCGTCGGAAACAAGAGGAGGAGCGCCAGCTGCCTGCCGGAGAGATCAGCGGAGAACCCGCGCCGGTCTGGATCAAACTGCTTGCGATCGGCGTCGTCGGTTTGATTGTGGCGTTTGTGATGCTGCACCTCGCGGGCAGCGGGCTGGGGGCGCTGCACCACCGATAGGTGCCAAGGGCCATCGAGTCATGACGGTAGTTCAATCCGGTCGAACCCGTGTGCTGCTGATCGACGACGACGAGAAGCTGAATGCGTTGGTAGGAGAGTACCTGGGTCGATTCAACTTCGCGGTCCACGCCGTCGTTCATCCCGATGAGGGGCTACGCGCACTGCGGGTCGATCCGCCGGATATCGTCATTCTCGACGTGATGCTGCCGGACATGGATGGCTTCGCCGTCTGCCGGAAGGTGCGCGAACGCAGCTCGGTGCCGATCATCATGTTGACGGCGCGCGGCGAGGTCGCGGATCGGATCGTCGGACTCGAGCTGGGTGCGGACGACTACCTCTCGAAGCCGTTCGAACCGCGCGAGCTATTGGCTCGCATGCAGGCGGTGTTGCGTCGGGGCGCCAAGACGGCTCCTGAGGATCGTGTCCGCGTAGGTCCGCTGGAGATGAACTGGACGACGTCTTCGGCGCAACTGAATGGGCGATTGCTTTCGCTCACGCCGGCGGAATTCGAGTTGCTCGGTCTGTTCATGCGGAATCGGGGACGCGTCCTCAGTCGCGATCGTATCTTGGACGAGACACACGGGATCGATCTGGACGCCTACGATCGATCCATCGATGTCCTCGTCAGCAGAATGCGGCAGAAACTCGGTGACGATCCCAGAGAACCGACGTTCATCCAAACGGTTCGAGGAACGGGTTACCGGTTTATCGGAGGCTCTGATGAGTGACCGCGCTTGGCGCCAATCCGTGTTTACCAAGCTCGTGGCCGTCATGCTTTCGATGGCCGCGATCCTGCTCGCGCTCGTGGCTGCCTTTTTCCTCTTGTACCTCGGACCCGTGATGAATGCGTCGATTGACGGTGTCGTGCACGAGTACATGCACACCGTGGCCGCGGCCGCACCGAGCTACCAACGCGCCCAAGAGATCGGCGAGCGCCTCGACGTGCAGACACGCTACGAGGGTCCCGACGGCACCTGGGCGACCGCCGACGATCTGCCTACCATCGCAGAGGCGCGTCGGCGCGGCCACTCCTTCAGCGGGCGACACTACTACGTGATGTCCGCACCGAACGGTGGCTCGTATCTGTTCGCGTGGAAGGTACCCGAGCGGATGTACACGGCACATCTCGTCGTACCCGCGGTCGTGCTGCTCCTGGTCGCAGCGGTGGTCTTTGCGACTCACGGTGTGCTGAAACGCCTGCTCCTACCGCTCCGTCTACTGCGCGACGGCGTTGCGCGTTTGAGTGATGGGCATCTGGACGTCGTCGTGCCGAAGCGTTCCGACGATGAGTTTGGTTCGCTGACGGAGGCGTTCAATCGGATGGTTGGACGCATCAAGGACATGATCAGCGCGCGCGATCAGCTGCTGCTCGACGTGAGTCACGAGTTGCGATCGCCGTTGACGCGCGTGAAGGTAGCGCTCGAACTGATCGACGATCCGGGGATGAAGTCTCG
>DASPWV010000649.1:0-4210 GCA_035637635.1 Vicinamibacterales bacterium
TTGGGATGATCGTGCTGCTGGCGTTTGCCGGAACAGCATTCGCGCAGGTCGATCGCGCCACGTTGAGCGGAACGGTACGCGACACGTCGGGTGCCGTCGTCCCCGGCGCCACAGTGGTCGCGCGCAGCGTCGCGACGAACGTGCCTTCGCAGTCGGTCACCGACGCGCAGGGAAACTACCTGCTCGGCGGCCTGATCCCCGGATCGTACGCTGTCGAGGTCGAGCTCACCGGGTTCCAGAAAGGCAGCGGCAAGATCGATCTCGAGGTCGGCCAACGAGGGCGGCTCGACTTCACGCTCGCGATCGGCGCGGTTGAACAGGTCGTCACCGTTCAGGGGTCGTCGCCCATTCTCAACACGGAGCAGGCGAATCTCGGGTCGGTGATCCCGCAGACGCAAGTTGCCAACCTGCCCCTATCGATCCGCAATTGGGACGATCTCCTCGCGCTCGTACCCGGCGTGGAGGGTGATCGCTACACGGAGCAGGGTGGCGGCACTTCGTTCGGGCGAACGGGCGGGATCAACGTTCACGGCGCGCGCGCCCTTCAGAACAATTTCCTGCTGGACGGCGTCGACAACAACAGCATCTCCGAAAATGTCCAGGAACTGACGACGCAGGTGTCGCGCCCGTCGGTAGACGCGATTCAGGAATTCAAGATCGTCACCAGTCCGTATTCCGCGGAGTACGGCCGCTCGCCCGGCGCCGCGGTCAGCGTCTCGACCAAGTCCGGCACCAACGCAATCAAGGGCACCGGGTACGAGTACTTCCGCAACGAGAAGATGGACACGATCGACTTCTTTTCGAAGCGCGCCAATGCGGCGAAGCCGACCAACGATCAGAATCAGTACGGTGGCAATGTCGGTGGACCCGTCATCAGGGACAACGCGTTTTTCTTCGGCGACTATGAAGGGACGCGGATCACACGCGGCGTCACGCGGCTGACGCGCGTCCCGACGGCCGACGAGCGCGCCGGCATCTTCACGTCAGCCGTGCGCGATCCGCTGACGGGGCTACCCTTCGATGGCAACCGGATTCCGCAAGGCCGCATCGACCCGTACGCGGCCGCCATTATCGAGTTGGTGCCACTTCCGAACCAGCCAGGTGCGAACAATTTCTTCCGCGCCCCGGAGCTCATGGACAACTCCGATCGCCTGCTGACGCGCCTCGACTGGAAGCCGAACAGCGCCGACAGCATCTTCGGCCGTTACATCTATTCGAACAGAACGCGCGAAATTCCTGGCGCATTCGGCGGCGTCGTCGACGGCACCCAAACGTCGGCGTTCGGCAACCAGAAGATCAAGACGAATGCGTTCGTGGCGGGGTGGAACCGCATCCTGACCTCCGCGATGCTGAACGAATTCCGCCTCTCCTGGTCGCGATCCCGGTCCGACGCCGTGCATCAAGCATTTGGATTGCAGCCGCCGCCGGCAGCGACCATTCCCGGATCGATTACCGACCCGACGGTCGCGGGGGGACTGCCCGGCATCACGATTGATGGATTCTTCGGCGGATCGGGCCTCGGCCGGATTGGATCGCCGGACTTTCTGCCGAAGTTTCAGCACACGAACCAGTTCGAGTTCATCGACACCGTGTCGTGGCTTCGCGGCGGTCACGCGGTGAAGTTTGGCGCCGATATCCTGATGCCGATGCAGAACCAGTATCTCGATGTCCCGGCGACACGCGGCGCAATTCGTTTCAGAAACACCTTCACCGGAAACGCAATGGCGGACTATCTGCTCGGGTACGTGTCAGACCTGCAGATCTCGAACGTGTGGGTTGTCGAGCAGCGGCATCGGGCGCAGATGTACTACGTCCAGGACGACTGGAAGGTCAACTCGCGGCTGTCGGTCAATCTCGGTCTGCGCTACGACCTCATCACACCGGCGCTCGAAGCGAGCAATGCGCAGACCAATTTCGATCCTGCCGGCAACGGCGGCACGGGCGGCCTCGTATTCGCGAAGGATGGATCGCTCGAGGAGCGCGGCCTCGTCAAGCCCGATCGCAACAACTTCGCTCCTCGCGTAGGCGTCGTCTACAACCTGGACGACAAGACCGTGCTGCGCGGCGGGTGGGGCGTGTTCTACAACTTATTCGATCGGGTGGGCAGCGAAGATCAGCTCGCGCTCAATGTGCCGGGGCTGATCAACAACACACCGCCGACAGCGACGGTAGCGAGCGGTCCCCTGTTCCTGCTGCGCCAGGGGTTTCCTTCGAACGCGCTCGCGCCTCCGAATCTCAATCCCGCCGCCGGCGATCTCCGTCGCCTGCGCCTTCGGGCCGTGAGCAACGACGCGCCAAAGACCACGCTTCAACAGGCGAGCGTTGGTGCGCAGCGCGATCTCACCTCGGGCATCGTGTTGTCGGGCGACTTCGTATATACGCGAGGCTCGAACCTCGCCACGCTGATCAACCTGAATCAGCCGCTGCCGAACGCGGCGGGGAACAACGCGCTCGGCCCGCTGCCGTATCCGAATTTCGGCTTCATCGAATGGCGCGCCCAGAACGGCAAGTCCGAGTACAAGGGCATCGACCTCGGTGTGGAGAAGCGCCTCTCGCACGGCTACGCGTTCGGCGCGTCGTACACCTTGGGCGATTCGACGGACAACTCGTCCGAACAGCTCACGACGCAAGGATCGAACGCATTTCCGCAGAACTCCCGCGACTTCTCCGCCTGGTACGGACCGAGCGACTACGACGTCCGTCACCGCTTCGTGGGGAACTTCGTGTGGGAGCTTCCGCTCGGCCAGAGCGGGGTGGGCCGCGATTGGACGGTATCGGGAATCTACTCGAAGCGATCGGGACGGCCGTTCACGGTGAATCAATCCGGCAACAACGTCGGGACGAACATGACGGGGCTGCCGAACGTGGCCGGCGATCCGAAGGGCCCTGAGACGGTCGATCAGTGGTTCAATATCGCCGCCTTCCAGGCGGTTTCATCCGGCGTATTCGGCAACGAGCTGCGCAATCGGCTACGCGGTCCTGGATTTCAGAATTTCGATCTCACAATCCAGCGCCGAATCGCTGTCGGCGGAACAGCGGCAGTGACGCTGCGGTGGGACATCTTCGACGTGTTCAATACGGCGAATCTCGGGTTGCCGAACCGCAACGTGACCGACGCCGCGACGTTGGGCACCATCAGCAGCTTGTCGAGCGATCCACGGATTATGCAGATTGCCGTGCGGGTGACGTTCTAACGACAAAGTCATCTGCGGCTATCTGCGCTTATCTGCGGCTATCTGCGGCTATCTGCGGCCTATCTGCGGCTATCGCTGGCTATACGTGAGCCAGTCGTCCGGTCGAAGGTGAGCACGCGATCCGCCGGCAAGCGAATCCAGACCGGCTGGCCCGGCTCGAATTGGCGATTGCCGGCCAGCCGTGCGACGAGGTGTTGACCGCGGTAGTCGAACGTCACGAGCGTCTCGTTTCCGAGGCACTCGACGACCACCGTGCGCGCCTCGTCGCGTTCCGGGCCCGGTGCCCCCGCGACGTCGACGTCTTCGGGCCGGACGCCGACGAACGCTCGTGAGCCGTTCCGCGCGTCCTCGATCAGATTCATCGGCGGGCTGCCCAGAAATGTCGCCACAAAGGTGTCCGCCGGCTGACGATAGAGCTCCAGCGGCGTGCCGACCTGCACCAGCAAACCGTTTCGAAGAATCGCGATGCGGCTGCCCAGCGTCATGGCCTCGCCCTGGTCGTGTGTCACGTAGATCATCGTCGTGCCGAGCTCGCGATGCAGCCGTTTGAGCTCGGTGCGCGTTTGCAGTCGCAGCTGCGCATCGAGATTCGACAACGGCTCGTCCATGAGGTAGACGGCTGGATTGCGGACGATGGCGCGCGCGAGCGCCACGCGCTGCTGCTGTCCTCCTGATAATTGCGCCGGACGCCGCGTGAGCAGCGGCTCGAGGCCGACGCGACTCGCAGCGGCGTGGACACGCGACTCGATTTCTTTCGGCGAGACGCCGCGCGCACGCAGCGGAAACGCAATGTTGTCGAACACGCTGAAGTGCGGGTAAAGGGCGTAGTTCTGAAACACCATCGCGACATCGCGCGCGGCCGGCTCGATATCGTTCACGACGCGATTGCCGATCCAGATGCGTCCCGCGTCGGGGTTGTCGAGACCCGCGAGCAGACGGAGCAGCGTCGTCTTGCCGCATCCTGACGGACCAAGCAGCACGAGACACTCGCCCGCGGCCACGTCGAGGTCGACGCC
>DASPWV010000650.1:0-3699 GCA_035637635.1 Vicinamibacterales bacterium
GCCTGATCCACACCGGCCGAATCGAGTCCGAGAATTGCTGCCATCGCGCCCGTGCCCACCGGCACCGCTTCCTGCATGTACCGGCCACGGTGCCGCACAATGCAAACCGCATCGCGGAATGAAATCGTACCGGCGGCGACATGTGCCGAGTACTCGCCCAGGCTATGTCCCGCCACGATATCCGGACGGCAACCTCTCGCCTCGAGGGCGCGGTAGATGGCAATGCTGGCCGTGAGAATCGCTGGCTGGGTGTTTTCGGTGAGCGTGAGCTTCTCTGCAGGACCTGTCAGAATCAGGTCGCTCAACGGCTCGCCAAGCGCGCGATCGGCTTCCTCGAAGACCGCACGCGACGTCTCGAACTGCTCGGCAAAACCCCGGGCCATGCCGACGGTTTGTGACCCCTGACCTGGGAACAGAAACGCGATCACCGTTCGGCCACAGCCGCAGTGGCGATCTCCTGCTCGACGCGGCTCAAGACATTGCTGCTGACGAACCGGGCGGCCATCGTGACTGCGTTGCGGATGGCTTTCGCAGAAGACCTTCCGTGACAGACGATACAGAGTCCGGCAACGCCCATGAGCGGCGCACCGCCGTATTCCGAATAGTCGACACGGCGTCGAAACCGCCTGTACGCTCGACGCGAAAGCAAGTACCCCATCTGGCTCGAAAACGTGCTTTGCAGTTCCTCGCCCAGAAGGTCTTGGACCATTTCCACAAGTCCCTCGCTTAACTTCAGCGCGACGTTGCCAGTGAACCCGTCGCACACGACGACATCCGCGGCGCCGGAAAAAATCTCGCGCGCTTCGACGTTGCCGATGAAATTGAGCGAAGACGCTTTGAGCAGGCGATGAGCCTCACGGGTGAGTTCGTTGCCTTTTGTCTCTTCCTCGCCAATCGACAGCAGACCGACGCGCGGCCGTGGAACACCCAACCAGGTGCGAGCGTAGACCGCGCCCATGACGCCGAACTGAAGAAGATAGGCCGGCTTGCATTCAACTGTGGCTCCCGCATCGATCAAGACCGCGGACCCGCGCCGCGTGGGCACCGTTGGCGCAAGCGCCGGACGATCGACACCGCTCAACATTCCAAACGCCGCATGCGCCGCGACGACTGCTGCGCCGGTATGGCCGGCGGTAACGAGCGCCGCGGCGTGTCCGCCGGCGACATGTTCGGCGGCCACTCGAATCGACGCGCGCGGCTTCCGCCTGAGCGCGACGGCCGGCGATTCGGCCATCTCGACGACGTCGGGAGCATCGATGATTCTGATGTCAAAGTCGGCTGAATCGGGGTGGCGCGCCACTTCCGCGCGCACGATGTCTGCGCGACCGACGAGATCAACGCCAATCTGCTGGTAGCGAACGGCCGCGACCGCCCCGTCGACGATGCGCGCAGGCGCGTAATCGCCGCCCATCGCATCTACGGCTATTCGCATCTATAAGTGCCGAGTGCCGAGGGTCTAGTGCCGGGTGCCGAGTGCCGAGTGCTGAGTGCCGAGTGCGTCCCCGAGTGCTCGGTACCCTGACACGTGGCACCTGGCACCTGGCACCTGGCACTTGGCACCTGGCACGTCGCGCTTGTCACTCCTCCTCAACGGCTCGGACCTGACGCTGTCGATAGTAGCCGCAATAGCGGCACACGCGATGCGCGGCTTTCGGTTCGCCACACTGCGGGCAGGTGCCGGCGGTCGTCGCGGGCAGGGCGTCGTGTGTGCGACGCTTTCTTCCGCGTGTTTTCGAATGACGACGTTTTGGATTAGGCATTGTCTTTGTTCCGGTCCATGAATGCTTTGAGGCCCGCGAGACGGGGATCCTCCCAGCGCACCTCGCAGTCGCACGTCTCGAGGTTCAAATTCGTGCCGCAGTGCGGGCACAGGCCTCGGCAATCGGACGAGCACAGCGGTTTCATCGGCAACGCCAGATAAAACTGCTCGTCGATGAGCTGCCCGAGATCGATCACATCGTCCCGGTAGAACGCCTCCGACAAGTCGTCCTCTTCTACCTGGCGTTCCTCACCGGCGTTCTCGGATTGCGGAAGATAGCGCAGATCGAAAATGGCATCGATCGGCTGTTGAAACGGCTCGAGACAGCGGCTGCACGTCAATTCCACAGCGCTCGATACGGTGCCGACCAGGCGAAAGCGCTGTTTGTCTTTGTGGACCTTGAACCGCAGATCCACTGGCGCGACGACGCGGAACTGGTTCCCGCGGCCTTCGAACTGTGAAGGATCGTAGCGCCGCGACACGTCGACGTCGGGCTGGCGGATCTGCGTGAGGTCCAAAAGCATGGTGCACCCGTACTCCCGCGATCATTTGCGGTGGGACGAACCCCTAATTATACCTCCGACCCCCGCAGGTTGACTTCCACCCAGGGTTTGGGAATGAAGAGCTGTTCGAACAGGCGAACAGCGAATCGGTCGGTCATGCCGGCGAGGAAATCCTGCGCGGCAACGTCGAGACCCTCTGCATCGATGGTGCGCGTGTCGAGAAACTCGCGCGGCCGTTGCCGCACCTTCTCCCACAAGCCTCCCAGAATGCCTTCGGCTTTTTTGAATTCGGCAGTGGCGACCTCGTTTTCGTAGACGGACTCGAACAGAAAGCTTCGAAGCGCAAGCGTCGCGGCGAGAATTCGATCGCTCATCTGAATCTCAGTGAGACCGCCGGCCAGCGTTTCCTGCACCACGTCGGCGACCATCCGGCCAATCCGCTCCGATGGGGTGCGGCCGAGAATCTCCACCGCATCGCGCGGCAGCTGGCTCTCCTGCAGCAACCCGGCACGGATCGCATCGTCGGTATCGTGATTCACATACGCGATGATGTCGGCCACGCGCGCGATTTGCCCTTCGACGGTTGCGGCGCGGTGTTCCGGTGGAGAGCCGACCGGCAAACCATTCTTGCCCTTCGAATGACGCGCGATGCCGTCTCGCACTTCCCACGTCAGGTTCAACCCTCGTCGATCGTTCTCAAGTACGTCGACGATCCTCAGACTTTGCTCGTAATGATTGAACTCGCCGGGCACAAGCGAGCTGAGCACCTGCTCGCCGGCGTGGCCGAATGGTGTGTGGCCGAGGTCGTGACCAAGCGCGATGGCTTCGGTCAGCTCCTCATGAAGGCGCAGCACTTTCGCAATGGTGCGCGCAATCTGGGAAACCTCGAGCGTGTGCGTCAGCCGCGTGCGGTAGTGATCCCCCGCGGGGGAAAAGAACACCTGGGTTTTGTGTTTCAGCCGTCGAAAGGCCTTGGTGTGAATGATGCGATCTCGATCGCGTTGAAAGGACGGCCGGATGGGATCTTCGGCTTCCGCATGCAGGCGGCCTTTCGTATCGGCGCTCTTTGCGGCCGCAGGCGCGAGGATCTCGCGCTCACGCTGCTCGAGCTCTTCGCGAATGGTCATGCGGCGCCCGCGCGCGCGATGTCGTTCAGAAAGCTGCTGCCGTGCGCGAGCGGAGCGACACCGAAGATGTGGGCGAGCGTCTGGCCCAGGTCTGCAAACGTGGACCGCGTGCCGAGATCGACGCCCCTTTGCACCCGCTCGCCGACGAGCAGCAGTGGAACGTACTCGCGCGAATGGTCCGTGCTCGGCGTTGTCGGATCGTTGCCGTGATCGGCGGTGATGACGAGGAGATCGTCGGCGCGCAAGCGCGGCAGGAGCTGCGCGAGCCGCGCATCGAATCGCTCGAGGTTCGTGGCATAACCCGCGACGT
>DASPWV010000651.1:0-2808 GCA_035637635.1 Vicinamibacterales bacterium
GGCTACCGCGAGGCTGAAGGTCGGCGATCCGCACGATCCCGAGACGGCTGTGGGGCCGATGATCAGCGAACGAGAAGCGGCGCGCGCTGAGCAGTGGGTTCAGGAGGCTGTGACGCAGGGCGGCCGTCTCCTCGCCGGCGGAGACCGAAAGGGAGCGCTGCTTTCGCCAACGATTCTGACGGGCTCCACTCCGGCCATGCGGGTGATGTGCGAAGAGATTTTTGCGCCCGTCGTCTCGATAATTCCGTTCAGCACCCTGGACGACGCAATTGCCGCGGTCAACTCGACGCCGTTCGGACTGGCCGCAGGCATCTTCACGCGCGATATCAATCGAGCCCTGGGGGCGGCGAAAAAACTTCACGTCGGCATCGTTCACATCAACGAGCCATCGAGCAGCCGCGTCGATCTCATGCCGTTCAGCGGCGTGAAGGAGAGCGGCGTCGGCCGCGAAGGTCCGAGGTACGCGATGCGGGAAATGACGGAAGAGCGGCTGATCACGATCAGTTTGTAGGGAGTCCTGGCATCATGACTGGAGCGATGTTCATCGCCCGCTGCCTGCAGCAGGAGGGCGTGACAAAGGTGTTCGGCCAGTGCGGCCACACCAATTACGCGCTGATCGACGCATGCCACCGCCTGGGCATCGAATACGTGTCGTTCCGCCACGAGCAGCAGGCCGCGCACGCGGCCGATGCGTACTTCCGCGTGTCGCACAAGCTGGCGGTGGTGAACGTGCACATCTCGCCAGGATTGACGAACGCACTCACCGGAGTCGCCAGCGCCGCCGCCGATTTCACGTCGATGGTGGTGATCGCCGGCAACACGCCGTCGTACCACCACGCGAAAGAGCCGCATCAAGGAATCCGCTTTCACGCTGACGCGTCGCAAGGCGACATCTATCGTCCCGTCTGCAAGCGCGTGTGGAGGATTGACGATGCGAAGTTTCTTCCGGACGTGATGCCGCGCGCGCTGAACCTTGCGCAAACGGGCAAGCCGGGCGCGGTGCTGCTCGACGTGCCGATGGACGTCTTCTCCGCACAGGTTGACGCCGAACCCGTCACGCTCGCGCGACGCGCCAACTACGATCGCCCGGTTGGTCCCGATGACGGTATCGCCGAAGCCGCGCATGTGCTTGTGAACTCCGAGAGGCTCGTGATCTTTGCGGGCAATGGCGTCACGTTATCCGAAGCCTCGAGTGAGCTGAAAGATCTCGCCGAAACTCTCGACGCGCCCGTCGCCACGACGCTCATGGCCAAGGGTGTGTTTCCCGAAGATCATCCGCTGTCGCTCGGCATGACCGGCATCTGGGGCTCGCGTGCGGCGAACGAAACCACACTCGAGGCGGATGTTATTCTCGCCGTCGGCACCGGCTTCGCCGAAGCGGACTGCAGCTCGTGGGATCCGAAGTACACGTTCGCCATCCCGCCGTCGCGCCTCGTGCAGATCGACATCGATCCTCAGGAGATCGGCAAGATCTATCCAGTGGATGTTGGCATCGTCGGGGATGCGAAACGAACGCTGCGAGAGTTGATTCGCCATGTGCGCGCGATGAAGCCGCACTCATCCAACGTGTCACGTGGTGACGTCATCGCCAACAGAAAACGTGGCTGGCAGGAAGAACTGACGGAAAGCCAGTTGGACAACGGGAAACCGATTCACCCGGCGCGTCTGCTCAAGGAGTTGTCGGAAGCCGCCCCCGAGGACGCGATCTTCGTGACCGATGTTGGTTGGAACAAGAACGGGGCAGGGCAGCAGCTTGTCTCTCGGCGCCCCCAGTCGTTTCTCACGAGCGGCGGCCTCGCGACGATGGGCTTCGCGCCTGCTGCGGCAATTGGCGCCAAGCTGGCCGCGCCCGATCGCAAGGTGATTGGCCTCGTCGGCGACGGCGGCCTGATGTCAGTTGTCGGCGCGCTCACGACCGCCGTCGAGTTGAACGTGCCCGTGCTGTGGGTGCTCTTCAACAACTTCTGTTTCTCGACGATTCGAACGGTCGGCAGTACGTATTTCAACAACACCTACGGTACCGAATTCACACGGCCCGATGGGACGCCGTACAACCCCGATTTCATGCTGATGGCGAAGGCGTTCGGAATCGAGGCTGCGCTGGTGGAGGAGCCGGACGATTTGCGTGCCGCACTCGAATCCGCGATTGCGGCGGATGTGCCCTATCTGCTGGAAGTGCGCACGCGCGGCGACGTGCCGATGCCGCGCACAGGTTATTGGGACATCGCGGATTTTCTGCGAGTGGGAAACGACTAAAGACAAAGGAGATTTTGGGGATTTCAGGGATTACGGGGACGCGTGTCACGACGAAATCAGCGGCGCGTCGGCGTGCGCCGGCTTTGCCGGCGCGAGTGTTGAACGGGCCCGGGCCGGGTAGACGCGCCACACCCAAGGTCGCAGGCGTGTCTACCCGACCCGTGCCCGTTCAACACCGCGGCCGAAGGCCGCGCGCCGACGCTTCGCTTCGAATCCCCAGAATCCCGAGAATCCCGTAAATCCCCGATGGCTTTTGGCGGGCCCTATTCCAGTCCGACCCGCCGCGCGTGAGTGTCAGACAGCTCGATTCGCCGGTGCTCCAGACTATCCGCGCCGAAATTCAGCAGCAGTCCCAAGCGCCTTCGTGCGACGCGAAGATAGTTCCTCACCAGCGCGTACTCGCGTGGCCCGAGAGCGGGGATCGCCTTCAATTCGACGAGGACATCCTCGAAGCACAGGAAGTCGGCCCGATAGTGCAGTGGCAGCAAATCACCCTTGTAGTACACCGGCAGGGCGACTTCTCGGGCGAACGGCACCCCGCGACGCAGGAGT
>DASPWV010000652.1:0-2060 GCA_035637635.1 Vicinamibacterales bacterium
GTCGCGCAGCACGATCGTGCGCAGGTTGATCTGCTCGACAAGGCCACCGGCGTCGTTGACGACGGCGACGTCTCCGACACGCACCTGGTCTTCGATGATGATGAAGAAGCCGGAGATCACGTCGCGCACGAGCGTCTGCGCCCCGAATCCGATCGCGAGCCCCACGATACCGGCGCCGGTGAGCACCGGGGTGATATCGACGTCGAGCTCCCGGAGCACCATCAGAATTGCCGTTGTCCAGATGAGCACAGCCAACGCCCGGCGGACAACGCTCGCCAGCGTTTGCGCGCGCTTGCGCCGCTCGAGCGCATCGAGTCCTGTGCCGACCGCAAGCTCTCGCTCGGCACGGACGATCAGGCCTGAGATCATCCGGACGACCGCGAACGCCAGCGCGAGGAGCGCCGCGATGCGCACTCCGGTATTGGCGGCCCACCGCCCGAGCTCGCGCGAATGGAGTCCGACGCGAAGATCGACCCCAGCGAGATCCAGCGCCGGAAACGCGAGAACGGTAAATGTCACGATGAAGGTCATGAGACGCACGACGCGCAGCGTTCCGAGAGCAAGCGGCTCCGCGAGGTGTGTCTCGCGCGTGACCGACATCATCACGCGCCGCGCGAGACCGGTGAGGAGCAGCGCCAGAGCGACAGCCAGCGTCGCCGCAACTGCGACCGCCAGGGTAACGCCGAGTAGGTTGGGCGGGAGAGAGACCTGAGGGAGCTCCTGCATTCGGCGGAGGACGAAGTTACCAGTTCAAAGTTCAAAGTTCAAAACCGGGACCACGAAAACACGAAAGAACCACGAAACACGAAAGCACGAAACACGAAAGCACGAAACCACGAAACCACACTTCCGATCTCTTCAGATCTCTTTTTGTGCTTTCGTAATCTTTCGTGATTTCGTGGCTACGCTTTGAGCACGTAACCCTGAATCTCAGGATTACCCGGTTCTCCGCCGCGTGGGCCGCTGCTCGAGCGCCTGCACTGGCACTTTGAAGCTGCGGCGGCGGCCGTCGCGCAGAACGTCGACGGTCACGGTGCTGCCAATCGGCGCATCGGCGACGAGCTTCACCAGTTGCGCACCGTCTTCAACCTTCTGCCCGTTGACCGAGAGGATGATGTCGCCCGGTTCGATGCCGGCCTCGACGGCGGGTCCGCGGCGCGCCATCTGGACGATGACGATGCCTTCGGTGGTAGTCGCGCCTAGCTGCTCGGCAAGACGGGTGGTGAGCGGCGCCACTTCCATGAACCCGATCGATCCGCGCCGCACTTCGTGGTACGTCGAAAGATCCTGAAGGATGCGTCGCACGAGATTACTCGGCACGGCAAAGCCGATGCCCTGGTAGCCGCCGCTTTGCGAGAAGATGGCCGTGTTGATCCCAATGAGCTCGCCGCGCGAGTTGATGAGCGCACCGCCCGAATTTCCCGGATTGATTGCCGCGTCGGTTTGAATGAAGTCTTCGTACTGCGAAATGCCGACGTTGGCGCGCCCCAGCGCGCTCACGATGCCGAGCGTGACCGATTCGTTCAACTGATAGGGATTGCCGATTGCCAGCACCCACTCCGCGACTTTGAGCCGGCCGGAGTCGCCCCACGGAATCACCGGCAACCCGGTCGCGTCGATCTTGAGAAGCGCCAGATCGGTCCAGGTGTCGACGCCGATGATCTTCGCGCGAAGCTCGCGTTTGTCGGCGAGCGACACGGTGACGTTTTCAATGCGTCGGTCGCCCAACACGTGATTGTTGGTCACGACGTACCCGTCAGCCGAGACAATCACCCCCGAGCCGAGGCTCGACGAGTACTGTTCGCGCGAGCCAAACACTTCGTCTCCGCCAAAAAACTGATCGAAGAACGGATCGCTGAAGAATGGGGACGTCCGCTGCCGCACGACCTGCAGGGAGGAGATGTTGACGACGGCGTGCACGGTGCTTTCCGCCACCCGCGTGAAGTCCGGACCAGGGGCGGCAGCGACGGCGCCACGTTGCTCGTTGCCAGGCGCGTCGGTTCGCGGTTGTGCAGGTTGCGCCACCAGCGCGTCTTCGTGACGGACGCGGCCCGACACGA
>DASPWV010000653.1:0-5397 GCA_035637635.1 Vicinamibacterales bacterium
GATCTCTTCGTCGAAGTGCGGATCCTCCTGCCGAAGGTGCTCGACGAACGATCGAAAGAGCTGCTGCGCGAGTTTGGCCGCATCAACGGCGAAAGCGTCCGCGACGAGATGTTCGCGGTGCGGTCGTAGCCATGGCGAGGAAGACCGGCAAGGCGTACTACATGATTAGCGCCGTGGCGCAGAAGTACAACATCCATCCGCAGACGCTGCGCCTCTACGAGCGCGAAGGACTGCTGACGCCGTCGCGCACCGAAGGCAACACGCGGCTCTATTCGGAAGAAGATCTCGAGCAGCTCGAGACAATCCTCTCGTTGACGCGCGATCTCGGCGTCAACCTGGCGGGCGTCGAGATCATTTTGAACATGCGCCGCAAGATGGAGCGCATGCAATCCGAAGTCAACGAGTTCATGGAGTACGTCAAGCGCGAGCTCGCGCGCGGCATCGACGACTGGGAGCAGCGGCTCGGCACGGCGCTCGTCAAGTCGTCGCCAACCGATCTCGTGCGCGCGACACCTCCCGCGCAATCCACGGCTGATGCATCGCAGGGCGAGCGACCTAATCAAAAGAAGGTACGACAGGAACGCTCGTAGGGTTTACGATAGCTGCAACCGCTCGTTGGCAACTCCTCGAACACGAACACTCGTGATGGAACCTTCGTGAACGCTTGTGAGCGAACGTAGGTGATGGAACTCGCGTGAAGGAACTCTGGTGACGTGTCCTCTCTGCAACGATAGCCGCTGGAAGACGATCGACGTCGACGGCGTCGAGCGCGTGGTGCGGTGCGACTGCTGGCGCAACGCGTTCATCGATCGACTGCTCGAGTCGGCGCGCATTCCTCCGCGCTTTGCGCGAACCGAGCTCGACATGTACCAGCCCGACACCGACTCGCAGCGCGTGGCACTCAAAAAGGCGCGCCGGTTCGTCGAGTCGTTTCCAGTCGTCGAGCGCGGTCTGCTGTTTCACGGGCCGTACGGCGTCGGCAAGACGCATCTTGCCGTCGGCATCCTCAAGGAAGTGATCCGCAAAACAGGCGCAAAGGCGTTTTTCTTCGAGACCCCCGAGCTGCTGCGACAGGTGCGGCACACCTACAACAGCCAGGTCGATCAGACCGAGATGGGTGTGCTCAAGCCGATCCTCGACGCGGACATTCTCGTGCTCGACGATCTGGGGGCGGAGAAGACGTCGGAGTGGGTGCAGGAGACGCTCGGGCTCGTCATCAACTCGCGTTACAACACGCGCCGGCCGACGATCCTCACCAGCAATCTTCACGATCCGATGGACAATGCCGATCCAAACTCCTTCATGTTTCAGATTGGCGCACGCACGCGGTCACGTCTGCTGGAGATGTGCGAGTGGGTCGAAATCTCCGGCGCGGACATCCGTGATACCGAGCGGCACACCGCGGCGGCTGAAACCGGTCAGTGGCCGGCGCCGCCGGAGAACATCAAAAAGGGCCCTCTGCCTGGCAAGTCGCGCGGCCAGGTCCGCGCGCAGCTGCGAGACAAAGCCGCCGGCGAGTTGAAGTGGAGCGGGGGGAAGGCTGGGTCGTCTTAACGCGCTCCGTGACGGACAGGCCGCAGAGACTCAGAGACACCGAGAAAATCTTGTACGAGGTATTCCAAGAATGTCTCTTTAGGACGAAGTGGCGATTATCCCTCCCCAAGAATTTCTCTGTGCCTCTACGACTCTGTGGCCCGTCCGTGATCTGTTGAAGCGTGGGTTCTTGTGCTAGGCCTTTACCTTCACATCCCGTTCTGCTCCTCCATCTGCAACTACTGCAATTTCAATCGAGGCCTGTTCGAGGAAGCGCTCAAGTCGCGTTATGTGCGCGCGATCGAGACGGAGATCCGGCGAGCGGCCGAGCCGTCGGTGGCAGTCGACTCGATTTACTTTGGCGGCGGCACACCGTCGCTGCTGTCGGGCGAGGAGGTTGCGCGCATCATCGGCGCGTGCCGCGACAGTTTCTCTGTTTCCGCCGCGAGCGAGATCACGCTCGAAGCCAATCCTGAAACGGTCACTCCCGGATTGTTGTCTGCGTTTCGCGCGGCAGGCATCAACCGTCTCAGCTTCGGTGTTCAATCGTTTCGCGACGAAGAGCTCGGGCGCCTTGGCCGGCGGCACAGCGCGACGACCGCGCGGCGCGCGTTTGCCTTCGCGCGCGAGGCCGGCTTCGACAACGTCAGTCTCGATCTGATGATGTGGCTGCCAGAGCAACGTGTCGATGAGTGGCTGGCCTCAGTCGACGCGCTGATTGGGCTTGAACCGGACCACGCCTCGCTCTACCTGCTCGAGCTCTACCCGAACGCACCACTTCGTGAAGACATGGCGCGTGCCGGGTGGTCGCAGGCGCCGGACGAAGATGCCGCCGCGATGTATCTGGCGGCACTCGAGCGACTGGACGGTGCCGGGTATGAACAGTATGAGATCTCAAACGTCGCCCGCCTCGGACGGCGCGCCGTGCACAACGTCAAGTACTGGAGCGACGGCGAGTGGCTGGCGTTCGGGTGCGGCGCGCATGCGACGCGAGACGGGCAGCGGTGGCGGAACGTTCCTGCTACCATGGAGTACGTTCTTCGGATCGAACGCGGAGAGTCGCCCGTCGTCGAGCGGCGGGTGCTCTCGCCGGAGGAGCGCATCGAGGAAGCGCTCTTCACCGGGTTGCGGCTCACCGAGGGACTGGATCTGGCCGCCGTTTCGGCACGCTACGGCGTTGATGTTTGGGGTCGGTACGGCCCTGAACTTTCACGTTTTGTCGACAGCGGTCTTCTGATCCACGAGCCGGGTCAGCGCCTCCGGCTCACACGGTCTGGAATGCTTCTGGCCAACGAGGTTATGGCGGTTTTCATCGGACCGACAGTACGGTAAAGTAACGACCTTTCGTGTGAAGGAGGCTGCTCAATGCTTCGAGGGTTTCAGGTAGTGGTGTCGGGTCTGACAGTCGCGGCCATGGTGCTGGCGGGAGCCGCGGTGGCTCATGCCCAACAACCGCCGGCGCCGCAGCAAGCAACGCCGCAGCAGCCCACGGCGCCGGCAGCGCCGCAGCAGGCCACGGCGCCGGTGTTGACGCTTGACGGCGACGTTGCGCTCGTGACGATCCTCATCAAGCCGGACAAGACTGCCGATTTCGAGCTGGTGCTGAACAAGCTGAAGGAAGCACTCGCCAAGAGCGACAAGCCCGAGCGCAAAGCGCAGGCGGCGGGATGGAAGATCTACAAATCGGCGCAGATGGCACAGGGAAATGTCGTGTACATCTTCCTGATCAATCCCGTCGTCAAAGGCCAGGAGTACGACATCAGCCGGCTGATCGCTGAAGTGTTCCCGGTCGAGGTGCAGGAGATTTTCGCGAAGTACAAGGAGGCCTTTGCCGGCCGCGCGATCACCCCGCTCACCAGCTTGATGAGCATGCAGTAGCTCGATGTCCGCCAGCCCCGGGGTCGGCCGCCCCGGGGCGGTTGCGCGCTCAATCGGGCACTCCGCTGTGAGCCGCTCGTTTCGTCCTCTCGTCTTTCCACTCGTTGCACTCTCGTTCGCCCTCTTCGCCGCAGATCGGTCCCGATCCCAGCAAGGAAACCAGACGCCGCAAATACCGGTGAACGCGTCGCCTGCGCAACCAGCAGGCACGCCGTCAAAAGATCCGGCAGCAGCGACATTCACTTCAACAGCCGGCTTGTTGCTCGTCACCGTAAAAGCAGACAAGACGGCGGATTACGAAGCAGTGATCCGCGCGTTGCAGGAGCAGTTGTCAAAAGCCACCGACGAGAAACATCGTGCGATTGCGGAGGGCTGGCGCGTGTTCAAAGCGTCGGACCTCGATGCGAAAGCCAACGCGGTTTATGTGCACGTCATCTACCCGGCGGTTCCTGAAGTCGATTACCGCCCATCGCTCATCCTCGACGAACTGCTTTCGGGCGCGTCGGCGGAGATGCTCGCCAAGTACCGCGACGCGATCGCGTCGCCGCCGGCCAAGCTGGGAATGACCGAGTTCGCGCACATGGCCGTGACACCCGTGGCGCGCCCGGCAAACGCCTCCCCGCCGACGCCCGTGCCGCCGAAGAAGCCGCCAGTCTGACCGGAGACGCCACGTTAGCTCCACGCTCCGCCGGCAACTACTCGCACGGGCAATTCGTGGTTGACGATGCGCCCGTGAGCATTCGGTGACCGGAAGCCGCTTTCGGCGCGCGCAACTCGCGCCGAGAAACCCCTTCCGCACGCCGACAAACCGCGCCTCTCAGACAGCGCAGTTAGCCGTCATGCTGGTCGCGACCGCCACAGCCGGAGGCGTATTTTCCGGTCTGCGCAGCCGGTTTCCTCGCCGCGAATGCTCTGCGTCCGGAGATAGACAGCGATGCTCCGCTAGAACGACAAGTTCGCGCCGACGTACACGCGTTGATACGTGCTGAAGAGCGGATTGCCGTGCAGTTGGAAGACGCGATAGTCGATTCGAAGGCGCAGTGGGCCAGCGAGCCGAATCTTGACCCCGCCGCCGACGTTGTTTGCGTAATGCGTCTCCTGTCGGAGCACGAGGCGCTCGCGATAGAAGCCGACCCCCGTCGTGCCGTAAAACTTCAGGCGGTGAATTTCCACGGGCGTCTGCACGAACACGTTTGCCGATCCGGTGTGCAGCGAAGGGAGCTCGTCGACGGTGTCTTCCGCCGCGTGCGCATATTCGAATTCGAAGCCGACGATGAGGAGGCCGACGCCCAGGGCAAAGCCCTGAACCGCATGCATCTCTGGTGTCGGCGTGACCCCGATGAAGGCGGTAATGTCGGCCGCCGCCTCGCGCGGCCCGATCAGCAGCATCGCGAGAGCGGCGGCGCACACGAGCCGCGCGCGGTCCATCGCAGTATTCTAGTCGTTGAACCCCGGACCAGCTCCGATGAGCGGCGATGTACAATTCGTGCATGGACTTCCATCTCAGCGAAGAGCAGCAGCTGCTTCGCCAGTCCATCCGCCAATTTGCGGAGGCCGAGATTCGACCGCACGTTCGGGAATGGGACGAATCGCAGCAGTTCGCTCCCGATCTTGTTTCCAAGCTCGCCGGGCTCGGTTTGATGGGCATTCAGTTCCCGGCGGAGTACGGCGGCTCCGGCATGTCGGCCGTTGATTACTGCATCTGCATCGAAGAGCTCGCACGCGTCGATCCAAGTGTGGCGTTATCTGTCGCCGCGCACAACGGACTGGGTGCGGCTCACCTCTCGATGTTCGGCAGCGAAGAACAGAAACGGCGCTTTCTCGTACCGCTTGCGAGAGGAGAAAAGCTCGCGGCGTGGGCCCTCACGGAGCCTGGGTCGGGCAGCGATGCGGCCGCGATGCGCACCACAGCGAATCGCGATGGCGACGACTGGGTCCTGAACGGGACCAAAGCGTTCATCACGCATGGGAAATCAGCCGACACGC
>DASPWV010000654.1:0-3261 GCA_035637635.1 Vicinamibacterales bacterium
TCGTCCGGTGCCGCGAAACGATCGCGAACAGCGGCATGGTCAGGAGCAGCCCACCAACAAGGGCCAGCGCCGCGAAGTCCAACCCCGTCACCTAGCGCCGCGAGCTGATGTAGCGGATGAGCTTCGGCCAGAGCAGCAGCCACGGCCAGCGGCGCTCCTGCGGGGTGAGGTCGATCACCAGTCCGCTCCGTCGGCCAACCTTCTGCCTGAGGTACTCGAGCCAATCGTCGTACAGCCAGATGAGCTTTATCCAGCGCAGCGTCGCCCGCGCTTTACTTTTTCGGAAATAGGAGTCGATTCGCGCTTTCTCACCGGGGGATGGGGGACGGGTTTGTCGATACTTGTCGTTCTCCCAGCGCAGCACGCCATGCTCCCGGAGATCACCGAGCAGCGCGCCATACATTCCCAGCATCGCCGGCCGCTGGGCCGCCAGCAGCTCGTCGATCCGGTTTTGCGTCTCCGGACGAATCTCACCGGCGTAAGAGGTTGCAAGCAGCGTCCGACAGTATTCCTCGACGTCGAATGCATCGGGCATGTAGGGCGCGCCCCATTCGAACGTCGCTAGTCGCGCAGCGACAATCGCCTCCTCGACCGCTGTTCGGCTGCTCGCGTCGCGGAACCACGCGAGCTGCAGCTGCTGAAACAGGCGCCCTTTTGTGAAGTGGTCGGGGGAATCTGCGGAGCAGGCAATGGCAAGGTCGCGCAGCGTAAGCACCGCGCACTTTGCCGTCTCCCGCTCGACAGCGTCCGGCAAATGCGTCACCGCAACCACGCTCGGCGGAAGAAATCTGGACAGCGTGATCGCCGACCGCGCACTGAAACGAGGATGCACCTTGCCGGCGAAGGACAGGAATGCGGTTTCGTAATCGTCGACGATTACGAAGAAATCGTACGCACTGTCCGGCCGACTGCCGCTCTTGTGGGCGCGCGACCCGTAATGGAGGATCGCGGCGGTGGACCGCCCGAATGTGCCAGTAATGTACCGGATCAGCTCTTGAGCCCGGGGACTGACAGGGGCGTCCAGACCCGTCGTCATTGCGGCGCGCAAGCCGGCGTCAGTTACCATAGGCGACGAAGGATACCGGCACTGCGCTCTCCTGCGCAACCGCCGGGTGCGAGCGTGCGCTGGTTGGCTCGAGGTACACCTGTTACGATTCGAGAGTCCATCAGCAGACCCCACCGGTTCCCCTGACAAGTCACGAAATCATGCCAACATTCCGTTCGTGGGGCGTTGCCCTCTCGATCATCATCGCACCCGCGCTCTCGGCGCAAACGACAGCTCCGGCGCAGTCGGCGGTTCCCATTCCTCCGACGCTCAAGGTCTTCGATCCATCCTTCATCGATAGGTCGGCCAACGCCTGCCACGATTTCTTTGCTTTCGCGAACGGCGGCTGGGTGAAGCGTGACACAATCCCCGCGGCTTTCTCGTCATCCGGCGTCAGCAAGGACATGACCGACCGGAATGAGCTCGTCGTGAGATCGGTGCTCGACGATGCGATGGCGCAGCGTCACTCGAAGCCGGCAAAGAGCACGGTTGCCAAGCTGGGCACATTCTACGCGAGCTGCATGGATTCCGCTCGCGCCGACAAGGATGGGATCAACCCCATCAAGCCGCAGCTCGACAGCATCACGGCCATAAAGTCGCGACCCGAGCTCGTGCGCGAGATCGCCTCTCTCCAGACCGACGGCGTGAACGTCCTCTTCAATTTCTTTCCAGCAGCCGATCCAAAAGACGCTGCGCATTACATCGCCTGGGCGAGTCAGGGCGGATTGGGAATGCCCGACCGGGACTATTACACGAACTCCGATCCCGCATCCGACTCGCTGCGGCGGAAATACGTCGCGCATATCACGAAAACACTGACTCTCGCCGGTGAGCCGCCGGCTGCCGCAGCCGCAGATGCGGCGCGCGTGATGGCGCTGGAAACCGAGCTCGCCAAGGCGTCGATGACGCGACTTCAGCGTCGCGATCCAAACGCTACCTATCACAAGACTCCGGTCGCCGCGCTGAGCGCGCTGGCGCCGGCAATAGACTGGCCGGTCTATTTCCGCACCGTCGGACTTACATCGCCCGTCAGTTTCATCAATGTGTCCCAGCCGGATTTTCTGAAGCGGGCCAGTATCCTGCTGACGACGCTGCCGCTGGACGATTGGCGGGCATATCTGAGATACCATCTCGTGAGCGCTGCTTCGCCGTGGCTGAGCACGCCGTTTGTCGCCGAGGATTTTGCTTACGGCTCGCTCTACAGCGGAACGAAGCAGCTGCTTCCGCGGTGGAAGCGATGCCTCCGCGTGACTGACAGAAAGCTTGGCGAAGCGCTTGGCGAGGCGTACGTGGCGAAGACTTTTTCGCCGGAGGCAAAAGCGCAAGCGACGCAGGTGATCGACGACATCCGCGCTTCCTTCCGCGACCGGCTCAATAAGCTCATGTGGATGTCCGACTCCACGCGCCGTTACGCGCTCTCCAAGCTGGCGGCCATGAACGAGAAGGTTGGGTATCCGGACACGTGGCGCGACTACAGCGAGCTGCGTGTGGTTGACGGTGCATTCGCGCCGAACGTTTTCAGCGCGAATGCGTTTGAGTGGCAGCGTGTAGCCAACAGACCGGGGAAACCGGTGGACAAGGCGGAATGGGATATGACCGTGCCGACGGTCAACGCCTACTACGATCCTTCGATCAACGAGATGGTTTTTCCTGCGGGTGCACTCGCGCCGCAGACCTTCGACGCCACCGGCGATCTCGCTTCGAACTACGGATCACTCGGCGGGAGCTGGGCGGGACATGAGCTGACGCACGGATTTGATGACGAAGGCCGGCGCTACGATGCAGAGGGGAATCTCCGCGACTGGTGGGCGCCGATGGACTCTGTTCGCTTCACCGGGCAGGCCCAGCTCATCGTCGATCAGTTCAATGGATACATCCAGGTCGACACAATCCACGTCAATGGAAAGCTCACGCTCGGCGAGAATCTCGCCGACTTTGGCGGACTGGTGACTGCGTACGACGCATTGGAGCGTGCGCTGGATCGGACGGGGAAGCGGGAGGTCATCGACGGCTACACCCCCGAACAGCGATTCTTCATTGCGTATGCTCAGTCGTGGCGCAGCCACACCAGGCCCGAGCAGCTTCGGACGCGTGTGAAGACCGACCCGCACGCGCCGGCGGAGTGGCGGACCAACGGCCCCGTGTCGAACATGCCGCAATTTGCCGAAGCGTTTCACTGCAAGCCGGGCGATCCCATGGTGAGACCGCCGGACAAG
>DASPWV010000655.1:0-1558 GCA_035637635.1 Vicinamibacterales bacterium
CGACCGAGTGGCCTTTGTATTTGATCTCCAGCGTTTCGCGGTTGTAGCGCTTGCCGTGGCACACCTCGCACGGGACGTACACGTCCGGGAGGAACTGCATCTCGATTTTCAAGATGCCGTCACCCTCGCACGCCTCGCAGCGGCCACCTTTGACGTTGAACGAGAAGCGGCCGGGCTGATAGCCGCGCACGCGCGCCTCGGGTACCTGTGCGAACAGATCGCGAATCGGCGTCCATAATCCGACATAGGTGGCTGGATTGGAGCGTGGCGTGCGGCCAATCGGCGATTGATCGATTTCGATCACTTTGTCGAGGTGCTCCAAGCCTTCGATGCGATCGTGTCCACCGGCGGCCTCGCGCGATCTGTTCAGCCGTTGGGACAACGCGGGGAACAATGTGTTACTGACCAGCGAGGACTTGCCGGAGCCGGAGACCCCAGTCACACACACCAGTCGGCCAAGGGGAATCTCGACATCAATGTTCTTCAGGTTGTTCTCGCACGCACCGACGATGCGCACCCATTTGCCATTGCCCTGGCGGCGTTGACGCGGGACCGGCACGGCTCGGGCGCCGACCAGGAACTGGCCGGTCGCAGACTCCGGAGTGGCCATAATGCGCTCGATGGAGCCCTGGGCGACGATCTTGCCGCCGTGCTCGCCCGCGCCCGGGCCCATGTCGATGATGTAGTCGGCCGAACGCATCGTGTCCTCGTCGTGCTCGACGACGATCAAGGTGTTGCCCAGATCACGCAGTCGTTTGAGGGTGCGGATCAGGCGTTCATTGTCGCGCTGGTGCAAGCCGATGCTTGGCTCGTCGAGTATGTACAGCACGCCCGTCAGTCCGGAGCCAATCTGTGTTGCCAATCGAATACGCTGCGCCTCGCCGCCGGACAAGGTTGCGGCGGTGCGGCTTAGCGTCAAATAGTCCAGCCCGACGTCCACCAGGAACCGCAGTCGCTCGCCGATCTCTTTGAGGACCTGGCGACCAATAGCGAACTCACGATCCGTCAGGGTCAGGTTCCGCTCGGCGGCGTACGGATGGTTCTTCAATTGCCCGTTGCGCCGGTCTTCAAACGGGACTCGTTCCTCGAGCGCCGTGAAGAACTCACGGGCATGCAGTACGGAGTACGCGACCACTTCTTGAATGTTGCGGCCAGCGATGGTCACGGCCAGTGCTTCGGGCTTCAAGCGGGCGCCCTTACACGTCGGGCACGGGCGCGGCGCCATGTAGCGCTGCAGGTCTTCGCGAATGAAGTCGCTGTCGGTTTCTTGAAAACGTCGCTCGATGTTCGGGATCACGCCCTCGTAGTGGGCGCGATACTCACGCGCGCGACCGCTCTTGCTCTCGTAGCGCAGCGTGATGCGCTCCGTACCGGAGCCGTACAAGATCTTCTGGACGTGCTCTTCGCTGAGCTCGCGCACCGGCACTGTCATCGAAAAGCCGTAGTAGCGCGCGACCGATTCGAGCAGCGACTTGTAATAGGAGTTGCCGTTCCAGCCCGCTTTGCCCCAGGCGCTGATCGCGCCCTGGTTCAGGCTCAGATCCTTGTTCGCCAGCAC
>DASPWV010000656.1:0-8284 GCA_035637635.1 Vicinamibacterales bacterium
GTCCGCGTCGAGTCGCTGTTCGTTCCAAGCGCCGCCGCGACCGCCGCCGTCGCCACTTTCCCGCGCAGCGCCGTTACCTCACCTTTGCCATCGGGATGCAAGCGGTTCGACAAGAAGATCACATACAGCCGGGATGTGGGATCAATCCAGATGGAGCCGCCGGTGAAGCCCGTGTGGCCGAAGGAGCCGATGGGAAAGAGATCGCCGCGATTCGATGAGTACGACGTATCGATATCCCAGCCAAGGCCGCGGACCGAGGTCATTCCAACGGGCGTCGACGGAGACGTCATTCTCGCAATCGTTGCTGTCGACAGCACTCGGCGATCGCCGAGGCGGCCGCCCCCCAGAATCATCCGCGCATAGCGTGACAGGTCCCGAGCCGTTGAAAAGAGGCCGGCATGTCCCGCGACTCCGCCCATCCGGCGAGCCGTTGGATCGTGCACGACACCGCGCAGCACCGCTGCGTCAGGCGTGTTGCACGGCCAGGCGGCCATCATGTCGCACCGCTCCGTCGGAGCCATGCGCGAACGCTTCGATGCGGCTGGTTTGAACTCGGTGTCGACCATCCCGAGGGGCTCGAAGATCTCGCGGTGCGTGTATCGGTCGAGCGGCTCGCCCGTGACGCGCGCCACGATGTCGCCGAGCAGAAAGAAATTGATGTCGCTGTAGACAAAGCGCTCGCCCGGCGCGGCGGTGGGCACCTCGTCGCGCGCGCGCTCGATGGCCGCGTCGTAGCCTTCCCACGGATCGAGATCGAGATCGGGCCTGAGGCCCGACACATGGGTCAGCAGATGCCGGACGGTGATATCGGCTTTTCCGTAGCGCTCGAAACCTGGAATGAAGCTGGCGACCGGATCGTTCAAACGGATGCGGCCTTGTTCCACGAGCTGCATGACGGCTGGAGTCGTGGCGACCACTTTGCTCAAACTCGCCAGATCGAAGATCGTGTCAATCGTCATGGGTTCGGCCGAAGGCACAAGCGATCGCTGTCCATACGCATGTTCGTACAACACGGCGTCATCGCGCCCCACGAGAACCACGGCACCCGGCGTCAGCTTCGCGGCAAGACCCTCCTCGATTACCCGGTCGACCGCTGAAAATCGAGTAGCGGCGGGCTGCGCGTCCGCGCGGACGACGGCAAACGCCAGAGCGAGAGTGAAAAGCATCGCGGATTTCATTTTGATAAGCTTGTTCAACCTCAACGTACCATGGAGGCTGTGGATCGGTAGTTTCCAGTTCAAAGTGTCAGTTCAAAGTTTAGTTCGTCGTTCAAAGTTTAGTTGGTAGTTCAGGGAGCGACCAAGTTCCCTCAGCATGGTGTGAACGTCCGCCAACTTTGAACTGGCAACTGGAAACTGGAAACTGGTCGTGATTTCAGGGAGAGAGATGCAATGCGTGACGCCAGAAACCTGCTGACCGCGTTCGCCTTCGCGGCATCCATGCTCGTGAGTGCGCTGCCAGCCGCGGCCCAGACGGGCCGCATCGGCGGAACGGTCAAAGACGACAAGGGTCAGCCCATCAAGGGTGCGACGGTCCTCGCGGAGAATCCGCAGGCATCGCCCTCATCGTTCACCGCCACCACCGACGACAAGGGCCGCTACTCGATCATCGGACTTCGCTCGGGCACGTGGAAAATCACGGCGTCGGCAGCCGGGTTTCAGCCGTCCGGCGGACAGGTGCCCATTCGTACGATCGGCGCGCCAAACCCGCCCGTCGACATCACGCTCGCGCCGGGCGCCGCCGCTGCGGCGCCGGGACTTCCGAAAGAAATCGTGGCCGAAGTCGAAGCCGCCGAAGCGAAGTTCCAGGCCAAGGATTACGACGCGGCGATTGCCGCCTACACCGCGCTGCTGCAGAAGGCTCCCAAGCTCACGCGTCTCAACGTGGCCGTTGCCCGCTCCTACCGCGCGAAAAAGGACTACAAGACCGCCGCCGAGTGGTATGAGAAGGCCATCACTGCAGATGCAAACGACCTCTCAGGCCGTACGGAGCTCGCCATGATGTACATGGAGCAAGGCCAGCTCGACGCCGCTCGCGAGAAACTGCTCGCGGTTGCCGACAACACCGGGGCGACGCGAGAGGTTTTCTACAGCCTCGGCGAGATCGAACGCGCGCGCGACAAGGCGGAAGACGCGGCCAAGTGGTATCAGCGCGCGGCAGATGCGGATGCCAACTGGGCAAAGCCGTGGGTCGGGCTTGCACTGGTCGCCATTCAGAAGGGCGATATCCCAACAGCGATCAAGCATCTCGAGAAGGCCACCACGACCGGCAACGACCCGGCCGACCAGGCGATGGCGAAGGCCATGCTCGAGCAGTTAAAAAAGAACTAACCAAGTGCCAAGTGCCAAGTGCTAAGTGCCAAGTGCTCAGTGCCGGGTGCCGGGGTACTCGGCACGGGGCACTCGGCACTCGGCACTTGGCACTGGGCCGGCCCTCAATGCTTACTTCGACCCCCTGAGTCTTTCCGCTTCGCCAATCAACTTATCGATATTCGGATACGAAGGCTCGATGTCGCGCGCCTTTTTCCACGACTCGATAGCTTCGGCGTATTTTCCCGTTCGCGCCGCGATCACGCCTTTGATGACCCACGGTCTCGCATAACGCGGCTGCAGCCGCAACGCGTTGTCCGCCGCCGCGAGCGCCTCGGCGACCTTTCCGATCTGCGCGTCGAGCCACGCCACGGCTGCGTGGTTACTCGCCATGTCTGGAAACGACTGGAGGCTGTCGATGAGCTCGCCCTGCGCTCGCGTCAATGCGGCACCTGCGTTTCCGGGCAATTGGACCACGCCCAATCCGAACAGCGCTTCGGCCGCGCGAACGCGGACCACACGCGCTTGATCGATGAGACGCGCGGTGAGCGGCGCCGTCACCCGCGCCTCGTCCCCGCTGGCCGCAAGCGCACGAACCGCCGCGGCGCGAACGATTGGCTCCGGATCGGCGGCAGCGCCGACGAGCGCGTTGACGAGCGCAGGGGTGATCGTGAACGGCGCCATTGCCTTTGAAGGCGCAGCCGGTTGCGCGTCGCCAAACGACGTCTGACTTTGAACCGGCCTGCGCTCGCGCGCCTCCCCCACACGCAATTCGGTGAGGAACTTCCCAAGATAATCCGCCGCGCTCGCGCGGATGAAAGGCGGCGCCGTGCGATCGATTGCGAGTCGCGCCAGCGCCGGCACGACGCTGCTGTCGCGCGAGCCTGCGCGATACATCGTGTCCGCGAGCGAAAGCGCAGCTTTCCTCCGCGTGCCATCGCCCCACCACGCGTCCATCTGCCTGGCTGCCCACTCCGGCGTTCGATGGTCGTGACACGTCGTGCAGGCGTTCGGGATTCCAAACGACGCGGTGAGCTCCGGAACGGGCGGGCGATATGTGTGATCCCGACGTCGGATCAGCAATCGCCAGTTCACGTCGCTCATGTGGCAGTTGATGCACCGGCTGCCGGGAGAGTCGGGTTTGTGAAAGGTGTGTTTGTCCAGGCCGGCGCCGGAAAACGCGCCTGCCCGCGGCGTCGCATGACACTGCGTGCAGAGACGGTCCCCATTGGTTCCCTGCGTGACGTCGACCTTCAACGAAAACGGATTTCCGGATCCGTGCGCGACGTGACAGCTCGTACACGTCAACTGCCCGGAGAGAAAGCATCCACTCTGCATGACCGCCTGAGGACGATTGAAGCGATTCGGCCGGCCGTCGGGCCAGAACTCACCCTGCAGGTCGTTGACAGGAATCGATTCGCTCAGCAGAAACGGCAGCGCGTAGTCCTCATACCGATCGCCGGGCGTGAAGCCGACGAAGACGTTGGTCTTGTTGCCGTGACAGTAGGCACAGGTGTCGAAAATCTGACGGGGCGTCGCGCCGCGTGGCGCGAAGATCTTGAGCGTCGCTGTCGGACTGTGCTCTTTCGCCGACTCGTCGTACGGAGGCACGAGCGACGGGTTCTTGAACCAGGGATCGATGAGCGACACATGTTGAGCCCCGGGACCGTGACACGCCTCGCAGCCGATGCCCATTTCCGTCCACTGCGTCCGGTACTTGCGCGCCGCGATGTCGTAGCCTTGTGTCAGGTTGGTCGCATGACAATTGAAGCAGTTGACATTCCAAATCTGCCGGACGTCATGGGCGCCGTCCGGCACCGGCGCGAGATCCTGCCAATCGAGCCACCGCTTCGTCGCAACATGCCAGAACGACGGCAGCACGTAGATGCGGCCGTCCGGCAGCGTCGATAGATACCCTTGATAGCGCTTGAACCCTAACGTGTAGTCGACGGGAAAGGTCTCAGGCGCGCGATCGCCAAAAGCGACGCGCACATACGGCTTGCCGTTGTTCAACCCGAACTCGTAGGAGCGTCCGTGATCCGAAAAGCGCGTGCCTTTTGAAAAATCGCCAAGCACCCGGGCATCGGCAACGGGCCTGGTCATCTGGAGATGGAGCGAGTGCTCCCAGTTATCGTTTGGCGCCTCGTGGCATCGCGCACAAACGACGGAGCCCATATAGTCTGACGCCTGCGCTGGCTGGGGTGCCTGGAGTGCCTGGGGTGCCTGGGGTGCCTGGAGTGCCTGAACTGGACGGGACGCCGCTGCGCCGCCGATGCGCAGGAAGAGCATGGCTGCGCACATCGCCGCAGCTGCCATCGTCCAGCGCACACGGTTCATGGAGTTCCGAGAATACTAAAAACAAAAAAGGGGACCAACCGGTCCCCTTTCCATAACCCGGCTCGAAATCCTCCATCTCGAACCGGCCACGAGCAGGGCCTAGTCAGCCTCGCTCGAAAAAAACCAGGTGCTCAGGTGCCTGGGTGCGCTCGGGTGCACAGGTGCGGTGCAGTGCGCAGGTGCGGTGCGCGGGTGCGGTGCTCAGGTGCACTTGTGCACCGCACCTATGAACCGCACTGCACCTCTGCACCTGAGCGCACCTGACGCACCTGACGCACCTAAAAGCGACTCCTGTGTGGGTGTTAGTCTTCCAGCAAGCGCTGTGCCGCTTCCGATACAGCCGGACGCCGATCGTAACTGGCGAATCATCAGTGAGTTACAGCGCTGATTACGGAAGTTTTCGACACGAAACTCTCGGCAAATCCAATCGCTTGAAAAAAGCGGGTTCGATTGAATGGATCGCTTCGCGCGCACACGCTCAGAGTCGCGGCAAACGCAGCACAACCTCGCCCAGCGCTGACATACCATCGGCGAGTTGCTCGTCCGTCAGATACGGCGCAGGGCCGAACCTCAGGACGTCTCGTCGGAAATCGCTATAGACACCGCGCTGCCGGAGTCCGCGAACGAGGTCCGCTGCGATTGGAGAACGGATGGCCAGAAACCCCGCGCGACGCTGGGCCGGTACTTGGACGATCGACGCGATGGCTGGATTGAGATCCAGCGTCTGCAATCTCTCCTGCCCGCTCCCACTTGTCGTCCACCAGTTCGGCAGCGTCGAGGCAGGCGCGCTGCTGCGCGTCAAACGCGACGTCCGGCCAGGCCTGGTGCGAATGCCCCGTGAGAAGGATTCGCTCGATGACGCGAAACTTCGAATAATGCGATGCGAGCTCTGACACGCGACTCAGAGTCGTGCGCGAATCTGCCAGAGATCGGGATACAGCGGATCACCCACGGTGCCGCGGAGATATTCCGCGCCCGACGATCCACCGGTGCCTGGCTTCGCGCCAATCGTGCGCTCCACCATCTTGACATGGCGGTAGCGCCATTCCTGAATGCCCTCGTCGAGATCGACCACGCGCTCGCAGACTTCGGCGTTCTTGACGTCCTTACGGTAGACGTCGATCAGAATCTCCTGCACGTCACCCGACGGCTCGATGGGCGACGTCACGTCTCGCGACAACTGCGACGGCGGAACTGGATATTTCTCGCGGGCCAGGTAACGGAGAAACGCGTCCCACACCGTCGGCTCGCTGTAGCGCCGCTCCAGCTCTCGATGCGCGCGGCTCTCACGCGGAAAGCGTTCGACGACCGCGTGCGATTTGCGGCCGAGAACGAACCCGAGTTGGCGGAATTGATCCGACTGAAATCCGCTTGCCGCCTCCAGCCGCTGCCGAAACGACATGAACTCCAGCGGCGTCATCGTCTCGAGAATATCGAGCTGAGCAACGACCACTTTGAGGATCGTGAGGACACGCTTCAGCGTGTGCTGCACGCGCGGTGTATCGTCCGCTTCGAAGAGACGCTTGACGTAATCGATCTCGTGCAGGATCTCCTTGAACCAAAGCTCGTAGACCTGATGAATGACGATGAAGAGGACTTCGTCGTGCTCATCCGAACGCGGTCGCTGAAGCGACAGGAGGTCATCCACTTCGAGATAGGACGCGTAGGTTACGGCTGGATCACGGGGTTCCTTCACGGGGGTTCCTTCACGGGGATTCCTTCACGGGGGTTCTTCACGGGGATTCCTTCACGACGTTCACGAGGTTCCTTCACGATATCTCTTCGGCGCCTTCCGCGAAGCGGTCCTACCGCGCGAAGCACGGTCCTACCACGAGCGGAGCGAGTGGTCCCGCCGCGGCAACGAAGAACCCGCGGCCAAAAAAAAGCGGGAGGCGCCGGCGCAGCAACCTCCCGCCAACAGACTCCCCCACAGGAGTCCAACTTGTCGAAAGCCCTGGTCTACTGTGGCCGGTCCCGAGTTCAGGCCATGCGAGCCCCGCCCGCGGACCGTCAACCGTAGCGCGTAGACTACACCATTACCAGAGGAAGCGGAACCCCACGCGCGCAGTAGCCGGCGCGAGGATGGCCGACGGTCTCTGGTAGCCTAGCCCCGTGTCGCGGCTGATTGTCTCAGACGCGTGGCTGTTCGTGATGTTGAACAGATCCAGGAACAGCCGCGCGCGCGTCCGGCCGACGATGTTCACGGTCTTCTCGGCGCGCACGTCGAATACCCAGATATTGTCCTCACGATTGGCGTTAGCCGGCTCGGCATACGTTCGCAGGCCGATGTTGTTCGAGGTTATGCCAGTGACAAACAGCGGTGTACCTGCCGGGACGGCGATGGTCAACTGCCGCGCGTATTGCACGCCCGACTGATGGCGCAGGACCGGTGACAGCCGGATTCCATAGGGCGCGTCATACGTTCCGCTCGCCTTGATGCCCCAGCCCGTGCGGTCCTGGACCCCTGGCTGGTTCGGGCTTTGCGGGTAGTCGTTCGGGAAGTCCTTCGTCCAGGTGAACCCGCCACCGATGGTAGCCGACCAGTTGTTGCCGTGGCGCTTGCTCATCGAGAGCTCATACGTCTTATAGCGCGCAAACTGCGGCAGGTTCATGACGAACTGCGTGTCCGGGAAGAGCGTCGCCGCGTTGGCTGAGGGCAAGCCCACCATCTGGATGACGCGATCGTCGCTCGTGCCGCGGACACCGTCGAGGCCGATGTCCGTGAAGCTGAACGGCACGCCGTTGGCGGCATAGACGTCGAGGCCGCGGCCCGGAATGTAAGTATTCAGCAGATTGTCCTCGGTCTTGTAAACGAAGCCCGTGCGCACACCGATCGTCTCGGAAAGCTGTCGCTCGAAGAACGCGCCGGCTTCATGGGTGTACGGCGCCGTAATGTCGGGATCGAGCTTGATGGAGCCCTCGAGCGAGGCCGACTGACGCGTGGTTTCCTCACCTGGCTGCCATTTCTTATCGCCACTGATGCAGCCCGCACAACCCGCCAGATCGTTCCAGCCATAAGTGGCCGACTTATTGTCCGTGTTTGGGTTCGCATTACTCGATGTGCCGACGCCGGGGTTGTGCCAGTAGAGGCCGTAGTTGCCTTTGAGAACCGTGCGGCCGTCACCAGTGAGGTCGTAGACCACCCCAATACGAGGAGCGATCTGATTCCACGTGTAAAGGTGGGTTTCGGGGAACGTCTTCTCCTGCACGGTGACGGGACCGACGGTCTGTCCGAGCTGGATCTGCTCCGGCAGCCAGCCGTGGTAGCGGTCCCAGCGTACGCCGGCATTCAACGTGAGCCGTCCCACCGCCCACGTGTCATTGAAAAACGCCGCCTGCTGATCGAGGGCATTGCGCGCGGTCAGATGGCCCTGGTCGTTGTCTTTCAGTCCGCCGACCTGCGTGGCGGTCGGGATACGGAAGATGACCTGGTTCGACACGCCATTGTTGTAGATGTGCTCGATGTTCCCGCCGACGCCCTGCAACCTTCCGATCCACTGCAGTTCCTTGAGTAGCTCGCCTCCGACCTTCACCGTGTGGCTGCCTTTGCCCGTATCGACGAAGTAGGTGGCCGCGCCTGTCCACTGCTTGCGGTCGCGATCGTTCTGGTTCTTCATGTGCGAACCGAAGATATCGAG
>DASPWV010000657.1:0-5632 GCA_035637635.1 Vicinamibacterales bacterium
GACGTCGCGCTCGCGATTACGACAAGCGGGCGATCAGCGAATGTGTTGCGCGGCATTGAGACGGCAAACGCGCGCGGATTGACGACGATCGCGCTGACGGGACGTGACGGCGCTCGAGCGGCGCAACTGGCCGCGATTCACGTGAACGTCGCGGAGCAGAGGACAGCGCTTGCCCAGGAAGTGCATCTGACCGTGTTGCATGTGTTGTGTGAGCTGATCGAAGAGGGACTGCAGAGGGACTGACGACGGACGTACGAGGCCACAGAGACTCCGAGACACAGAGAAGGCTTTTCAAGAGGTTTCTCAGTGCGTTTCTGTGGCAGTACGCAGGAGGTACTAGCGACCGAGTGGCCGAGACCCAACGAGAACTCTTTGAACGAATTCTCTGCGTCTCTGTGTCTCTGTGGCGCGTACGTGGACATGGCTGACGTTCGCACCGAAACGATGACCGTCAACATGGGGCCCCAGCACCCCAGCACGCACGGCGTGTTGCGGCTGGTGCTGGAGCTCGATGGCGAGACCGTTGTCTCGGTGTCGCCGACCATCGGGTATCTCCACACGGGCATCGAGAAGACGGCAGAGCAGAAGAAGTGGCAGCAGGTAATCCCGCTCGTCGAGCGCATGGATTATCTCGGCGCCCAGTCGAACAGCCTCGCCTTTGTCCTCGCGGTTGAGAAACTCCTCGGGCTGGAGATGCCCGATCGCGTCAAGTGGATCCGTGTGCTCATCGCGGAACTGCAGCGCATCAGCAGCCATCTCGTGTGGTTCGGCACGCACGGCATGGAGGTGGGCGCCATCACCGCCATGCTGTACGCGTTTCGCGAGCGCGAGATCCTGATGAACATCAACGAGCTCATGGCGGGCTTCCGCTTCTTTCCGAGCTTCATCCGGGTCGGCGGATTGCGGGAAGATATTCCACGGGGCTTCAAGCAAGCTGTAGCGGACTTCCTGGATCGCTTTCCGGGAAAACTCGACGAATACGAACAGCTCCTCACAAAGAATCCGATCTGGGTCGACCGGACGCGCGGCGTCGGCGCGATCACGCTGAAGGACTGCTACGCATGGGGTCTTTTTGGTCCGATCGCCCGCGCGGCCGGCGGTGACTACGACGTCCGCCGCGCGTTTCCATACACGGGCTACGAAACGTTCGACTTCGACGTCATCGGCGCGCACAACGGCGACGCGTACGATCGCTATCTTGTCCGCGTCGCCGAGATGCGCGAGAGCACGAAGATCTGTCGCCAGGCGCTCGATCGCATCGCGCCGGTTGGTGCGTGGGCGGTCAACGATCGCCGCATTGTCCCCCCGCCAAAAGACGAGGTCTACACCGAGATGGAAGCGCTCATTCAGCACTTCCTGATCTACTCGCAGGGCTTTACGGTGCCGGCCGGCGACGTGTACGTGCCGGTCGAAGGCCCCCGCGGCGAGCATGGCTGCTACATCGTTTCAGATGGAACGAACCGGCCCTGGCGGGTGCATATGCGAGCGCCCAGCCTGATGGCGTGCCAGGCGCTGCACAAATTCATTGTCGGCGGCATGATCGCGGATGTCGTCGCGGTCATCGGGTCCTTGGACGTCGTGATGGGAGATGTGGATCGATGAGTTTTCATCCGGCGATGCCGTACGGCACGGGAGAGTGGCATCGCTCGCAGCGCGTCACGCTGCCCGAGGGGCCGGACTTCCATTACACGAGCGAAAACCGGCAGCGCTTCGAGGACTTCGCCACGCATTATCCGCCCGAGTTCCGCAAGTCCGCCATTCTTCACGCGCTGTACCTCGTCCAGGAGCAGCAGGGATACATCACGTCGAACGCCACGCGGCACATCGCCGACGTGATTGGCTGCTCGACGGCGGACGTGGAGGACGTCGTCTCCTATTACGTGATGTTCTTCCGCAATCCGGTCGGCAAGTACGTGTTGCAGGTGTGCAACACGCTTTCGTGCGCGTTGGCCGGATCGGAACGCGTGATCGAGGAGATGGAACACAAGCTCGGAATCAAAGCGGGTGAGACCGATCCGAGCGGCATGTTCACCATTCAGCCGATGGAATGTCTCGGCGCGTGCGATCGCGCCCCGGTTGTGATGGTCAACAACGAGCACTGGCACGAGGAGCTCAAACCTGAAGCAACAGGGGCGTTTGTCGATCGCGTCAAGAGCGACGGCATTGAAGCGCTCAACGGTTGCCATCTCGCCATCGAGGGGCGCCCCGCGGCGGAGTGGAAGAACAAAACCACGACACCTGTCAAACCAAAGACGCTGCCGGACTACGAGCCCGTGCTCACGCAATTCGCGTTCACGCCAAATGCGTTTACGCTCGATCACTATCTGAAGAATCAACAGGGCTACGAGGGCTTGAAGAAGGCACTCGGCATGACGCCCGAGCAGGTCATCGAGGCGGTGAAGGCGTCGGGGTTGCGCGGCCGCGGCGGCGCTGGTTTCCCGACCGGGCTCAAATGGCAATTCGTCGACAAGAAATCGCCAAAGCCGCGATACATCGTCTGCAACGCTGACGAAAGCGAGCCGGGGACGTTCAAGGACCACCTGTTGATGGAGCGCAACCCGCACCTGCTGATCGAGGGCTGCGCCATTGGCTGCTATGCGATCGGCGCGAAGGTGGCGTACATCTACATTCGCGGCGAGTTCTTCCATATGCAGCCGATGCTCGAAGCGGCAATCGACGCCGCTCGCAGGGCCGGCTATCTCGGCACCAACATTCAAGGTTCAGGATTCGACGGCGAGGTGTACGTGCATCGCGGCGCTGGCGCGTACGAAGCGGGCGAAGAGACGGCGCTCCTGGATTCGCTCGAAGGCAAGCGCGCGCAGCCACGTTTCAAGCCGCCGTTTCCCGCGGTGGCGGGTCTTTGGGGTTGTCCCACGGCGGTGAACAACGTCGAGACCCTCTGCAACGTGCCGCTCGTGATGACGCGCGGGGCAGAATGGTTTGCTTCGCTCGGGCCGGAGAAGAACGGCGGGCCGAAGCTGTTCTGCGTCAGCGGGCATGTGAAGCGGCCGGGTGTTTTCGAAGCGCCGATGAAAGTGACGCTGAAAGAGCTGATCTTCGATTACGCGGGAGGCATTCGCGACGGGCACACGATGAAGGCGGTGATTCCAGGCGGATCCTCCGTGCCTATCCTGATGCCCGATCAGATCGACATCCCTGCCAGCTTCGACGCGGTACAGCAGGCCGGGTCGCTGCTCGGCTCCGCTGCCATCATGGTGCTCGACGACACCACCGACATGGTGTGGCTTGCCGAAAACCTGTTGCATTTTTATCGCCACGAATCGTGCGGCAAATGCACGCCATGTCGGGAGGGTACCGATTGGCTCTATCGGCTGCTCGGTCGACTGCTGAGCGGTGAGGGCTCGGCGAGAGATATCACGCTGCTGAAGAGCGTGGCGGACAACATCAACGGCAAAACGCTGTGTGCGTTTGGCGACGCAGCAGCGACCCCGGTGCTCACGACTTTGAAGTGGTTTGGACCGGAGTACGAGGCGTACGCACGAGGGCAGGCGCCGGCGGCGGCTGATTACCGCGCGCGCGAACCAGTAGGCGCGCACTGACCATGTTCGCCTTCATCACGCCGGCGATCGTCGTGTACGCGGTAATCATCCTGACCGTGTTCTTTGCGCTGCAGATCGGCGCGGCGGTGATGGTGTACGCGGAGCGCAAGGTCGCGGCGTTCATGCAGCAGCGTATGGGCCCGTATCTGGTCGGACCGCGCGGGTTGCTGCAGCCGATTGCCGATATCGTCAAGCTGATTTTCAAGGAGGATTTGCGGCCAAAGTCGGCGGACGCGCTGCTGTTCACGGCGGCCCCCATCATGTCCGTCGCGGCCGCGTACGTTGCGTTCGCGCCCGTCCCGTTCGGCGCCGATACGACCTTGTTCGGTCTTCTGGACCGTCCGATCTCACTGGTCATTTCGGATATCAACGTCGCCGTGCTCGTGATTTTTGCGGTCGCGTCGATGGGTGTCTACGGCATTGTTCTCGCCGGGTGGGCCAGCAATAGCAAGTACTCCCTCCTTGGCGGCCTTCGTAGTTCGGCGCAGATGATCAGTTACGAGCTGGCCTACGGTGTATCGCTCGCAACCGTGATCCTCATGGCGAACTCGATGTCGCTCAAGACCATCGTCGATTTACAGGATGGGTACTGGTTTGGATTCCTTCCCAAGTGGAATGTGTTTGGCGGCTCTGTCTCGCCGTTCTTGCTTCCGCTCGGGCTGATTGCGTTTCTGGTCTGGGGCGTTGCCGGCGTTGCGGAAACCAACCGGGCGCCGTTTGACTTTCCCGAAGCCGAACAGGAGCTCGTCGCCGGGTATCACACCGAGTACAGCAGCATGGCCTTCGCCATGTTCTTTCTCGCCGAATACATCAACATGATCACGGTGTCTGCCGTTGCGACGAATCTGTTTCTCGGCGGCTGGCACGGACCGTTCATTCCCGCGGCCTACGGCTGGATCTGGTTCCTGATCAAAGTCGGGGCGCTCTTGTTCATGTATCTCTGGCTTCGCTGGACGCTGCCGCGTTTGCGCTACGACCAGCTGATGGGATTCGGGTGGAAGGTGCTGCTGCCGGTTGGCACGATCAACCTGCTGCTCGTTGGCGCCGCGGTGCTGTACTTCGAGCTCGGAGGCAGCGGTGGTGTTTGATCAGGCACTATTCTACGCGTTCGCGGCGTTCACCGTCAGTGGATCCCTCCTTGTGATCGTACAGAAGAACCCTGTTTACAGCATCGTGTCGCTGATCCTCGCCTTTTTCGGCCTGGCAGGCCTGTACGTGTTGCTGCAGGCGCCCTTCGTTGCGGTGGTGCAGATCATCGTCTATGCGGGCGCCATTCTCGTGTTGTTCCTCTTCGTCGTGATGCTGCTGAACGTGCCCCGCGAAGACGCGGCTGAGTGGGATCGTGCGCATCCGCTCTATCGCCCTGGTCCAATGCGCGTGGGTGCGTTGCTCGCCGTGTTGCTGATCGGCGAGCTGGCGTGGGCGCTGTTCAAAACGCCGGGGTTGACCGGAGCGACCGGCGCCGGGACGACTGGCATCAGCGACGTCGGTCAGCTCGGCCGCGTCTTGTTTACCGATTACATGTTCGCGTTCGAGGTGACGTCCATCTTGATCATCGTCGCCATGCTTGGCGCGGTGCTGCTGGCGCGGCGGCCTGGAGAGTAGCGCGTGGTGCCGCTCAGCCACTTTCTCGTGCTATCCGGTGTGCTCTTCACCATTGGCACGGCGGGTGTCTTCCTTCGGCGGAACGTCATCACGCTGCTGCTCTCGATCGAAATCATGCTCAACGCCGTGAACCTGGCGTTTGTGGCATTTGGACGGCAATTTGGAACCGTTGACGGCCAGATCATCACGTTTTTCGTGATGACCGTCGCCGCCGCTGAAGCAGCAGTGGGTCTCGCGCTCGTCATTGGCTTGTTCCGTCATCGCGAATCGCTCAATCCTGAAGCGTTCACGTCGCTCAAATGGTGATCGCGTGTTACCGCTGATTCCGGCCCTTCCATTCGTCGGCTTTGTAGTCAACGCGGCCATCGGGCGCCGTCTGTCGAAAGCTGTCTCCGGCGGACTCGCGTGTCTCGTGCTGGTCGCCTCCTTCGCTGTCTCGGTTGCGGCGGTCTGGCAGCTGTTCGGGA
>DASPWV010000658.1:0-1712 GCA_035637635.1 Vicinamibacterales bacterium
GTGCTCGCGTATCTTCTGATCGATCCACGATCGCATGCGATTGTCGGTTTTACCGTCGTGTCGACCGGCGCGCTGACAGCAGCGCTGAACCCAATCATCGCCCTCGCGGCAGGAGGCTCGCTTGCCGCATCCGCTGGAAGCCTGTGGCTGATGAAGCGGCTGCGTCCGAATCGTGCCGCGGCTGCGCGCCGTGAGATCATCCGAAGTCTATTGTTTCTGGTGGGAGCGCTCAGCGCCGCACCAACGTATAGTCACCTGCTCCTATTCCCTGACGCTGCGGTGATGTCAGGCGTAGATAAGGTGCTCTTGAAAGCGACTGCCATGCTCGCCGGGTTCCTTTTGGTCATACTGCTGGCATGGCGAGGAACGAAGACCGTTCCGATCGTCGCCAAGCCAGGTCTGGCCGTGTTGACGCTCGCGGGGATCATGCTGATCGTCGCCGTTCCATTCGTTCGGCTTTCAGAAGACAACGAGCACAACTTCGCGAACGTCGCAAGCTGTTTTCTGGCAGTGCCGGCCGCGGGATGGGTGGTGTCGAATCGAGGCAGAGGTCTCTTGCATCGCGTCGGTGTCCGGGCCACGGCGCTCGCAGTCGTTTTTCTGCCGATGACGATCGCTATGCTTGTCGCGTTTGGGGGGCGTCCGGCGCTGCCGCTCGCGTTCGAGGGCGAGATGCTGCGGCGCATTCCTCGTCACGGGCCCCTTGACGCATTCTACGAATGGGCGGTCAGCTCTACGCCGCCAAACGCGGTGCTCATATCAGACCCTCGCGAAACAGTGAAGATGTCGGGCAACGTCTCAGAACTCCCGGCATTCACTCACCGCGCGGTCTTCGTCGATCACCGGAGCTACATGACGGCTCCATATCGTGACGGCCCACTACGCATGGCCCTCGCGACCCAGGCCACGTCCGGACAGCCACTAGGTTCGGAGCAGCTCGCTTATCTGCGAGATCTTCGACGACCGCTGTACATCGTGACCTTTCATGCCGACCGTGACGAGCCGCTCACAGCATTGACCCATACGCTCGGGCGACCGGTGTTTCGACGGGACTTTGTCGCAGTATTTGCCCTAGCGCAGCCTTGAAGAGATTCACGATCCTGAGATGGGGAAACAAGTTTGAATGCTGCGTGCCGGGCGAGGAGATGATGAGGCGGGCTTGTGCGATGCGCTCGAGTTGACTAACCTTCCGATTGACGAGGACTTCGAGAGCGAAACTATCGGGCTCTCACGTGGCGGGGTGAGCGCTCGATTACGTTTTGAAGTGCTGCTCGACTCTCGACGAGAGCGCCTTGATACTCGGGCCGTTCCTGGAGCCCATGCAGCTCCGCCTGATCGCTGTCAACGTCATAAAGCTCCTCGGTGCCGTCGGCGTTCCTGATGTAATGAAACTGCCGGTAGAAGGCGGCCTTCATGTCGCCCTTGCTGGCAGGAAACCATGGAGGCTGGCCCGTCACGCGGCTCACCTCCGACAACAGCACAGATTGCCGGACGTCGGCGCGCGTCGTGGTACCGTTCCAGAATGACGCGAGCGACACACCCGGGAAAGGCGCGTCGGCTCCGCGAGTGATGACGTCCACAATCGTCGACGGAACATCGCGCAGGGTGACTGGCGCCGTCACACGGCGAGCTGCCGGCATGCGGCCGGGCGCGACGAAGAGGAGCGGCACCTGCAGCGCTTGTCGGTACAGCGTATAGCCGTGATCGAAGAC
>DASPWV010000659.1:0-7628 GCA_035637635.1 Vicinamibacterales bacterium
CTGCCCATGGACAACAATCCGCGCACGGTGTTCGAGCGGATGTTCGGCGAAGGCACTACGGCCGTCGAGCGTTTGGCGCGCATGCGGCGGCGGCGCAGCATTCTCGACACGATCCCGGACGAGATCGCCGGCCTGCAGAAGACGCTCAGTTCCAGCGATCGCAATCGCGTCAACGAATACCTCTACTCGATCCGCGACGTCGAGCGGCGCATCCAGATGGCCGAGCAGAAGGGCGCTCAGCTCGATGTGCTCATACCCGACCGGCCCAGCGGCGCGCCTGATAACTTCCAGGACCACAGCAAGCTGATGTTCGATCTGCAGGTGCTCGCCTACCAGGCCGACGTCACACGCGTCACCACGTTCCTCTTCGGCCAGGAGTTCAGTCTCCAGTCGTATCCAGAGATCGGCGTCCCCGACGCATGGCACGGCCTGTCACATCATCAGCTCGACCCGGAGAAGCTGGCGAAGGTCGCGAAGATCGACACCTATCACATTCAGATGCTCGCGCATTTCCTCGAGCGGCTGCAGTCGACGCCGGATGGCGATGGCAACCTGCTGGATCACTCGATGATTCTCTACGGCGCCGGATTCAGCGACGGCAACACGCACGCGCATATCAACTTGCCGTTGCTGGTCGCCGGCCACGCAGCGGGCAGCCTCAAGGGCGGGCGTCACCTGCAATACGCGAAGGGCACGCCGATGGCGAACCTGCTGGTGAGCATGGTCAACATCATGGGTGTGCCTCTCGATCAGATCGGCGACAGCACCGGCCCGTTGCCGGATTTTGCGAACACCTCGCTTTCGGATGTGTAGGAACGCATCGGGGACGTCATGAATCGCGCGCTTCGATCGACAATCGGGATGATCTCCGCGGCCAGGTTGACTCTTGTGGCGTTCGCAGTCGCGAGCATCGCGGCGGCGGCCGGCGACACGACGTTGATCGACGCGGTGAAGAAGGGCGATGCCGCGGCAGTTCGCGCGCTGCTGGACAAGCGGGTGGACGTCAATGCCGCCGAACCCGACGGCACGACGGCGCTCCACTGGGCCGCACATAACGACAATGTCGCTCTCGCGGAAGTGCTGATCCGCGGGGGTGCCAAGGTTGACACCGTGAACCGCTACGGAGTCACCGCGCTCTCGCTGGCCGCAACCAACGGCAGTGTGCCGATGATCGACGCGCTCTTGAACGCCGGTGCGAATGTGAACACGGCATTGCCGGAGGGCGAGACACCGCTCATGACCGCGGCGCGAACCGGCAACGCCGCTGCGATCAAGGTCCTGATCGAACATGGCGCCGACATCAAAGCGAAAGAAAACTGGCGCGGGCAGGACGCCCTCGACTGGGCCGCGGGGGAAGGCCACATCGCCGCCGCCCAGGCCTTGCTCGATCATGGTGCGGACGTCAACGCGCGCTCGAAGGAGGGTTACACCGCCCTGATGTTTGCCGCCCGCCAAGGGCTGATGGACATGGCCAAGCTGCTCGTGGCGGCAGGGGCCAATCTCAACGACGTCACGAAATCCGGCTCCAGTGCCTTGACGCTGTCGATTCACAACTGGCACTGGGACCTGGCGGCCTTCCTGCTGGACAAGGGTGCCGACGCCAACATCAACGCATCGGGGTCGACGCCGTTGCACCTGGCG
This sequence comes from Vicinamibacterales bacterium, assembly GCA_035637635.1. GTDB lineage: Bacteria > Acidobacteriota > Vicinamibacteria > Vicinamibacterales > UBA2999 > DASPWV01. The sequence goes on from DASPWV010000659.1 coordinate 1,642, forward strand.
ATTCAGGTTCGCGATCCGTTGATTGAATTCTTCGACGCGCCCGCGCGGACCGACAAGTTGGACGGTCTGGATGTCATCAAGCTGCTGCTCGAGCATGGCGCCGACCCGAACGCGAAGATGACGAAGCAGTTCCCGGGAGTCGCGGCGCCGAAGGATATGCCGCTGAACGGCGCCACGCCGTTCTTTGTTGCCGCCAAGGGAGCCGATGCCGTCGTGATGCGTCTCCTCGCCGACCACGGCGCGGATCCGGTTGCCGCGACCCAAGGGAAGGCCACGCCGCTCATGGCGGCGGCCGGCGTCGGGTACAGCCAGGGAGCGAGCTTGCGATCGGAAGCGGAGGCGCTCGAGGCCGTCAAGCTCGCGGTCGAGCTCGGCGGCGAGGTGAACGCGGCCAATAACATCGGCTTCACGGCGCTTCACGGCGCGGCGATCAGAGGCGCCAACTCGATCGTCAAGTTCCTCGTCGAGCACGGTGCGCGGCTCGAGGCCAAGGACAAGATCGGCCGCACGGCGCTGCAGATTGCCGAAGAGGGCGCCGGCGACTCGACGCAGCGGCGGCAGCTCCATACCGCCTCATTGCTGCGCGAACTGATGGCAGCGCGCTGAGCTAGGTCACCAGCGGGGGTAGCGGATCCCCTTCGAGCACGAAGTCGAGCGCGATTCCGTTGTTGCACCAGCGTTGCCGGGTCGGGAGCGGCCCATCATCGAACACATGCCCCTGATGACCGCCGCACCGCTTGCAGTGATACTCGGTGCGCTCGGTGAATGCGATGAAATCGCGCTTCGTGTCGATGCGTCCGGGCAGCGGCTGGTAGAAACTGGGCCAGCCAGTATGGCTCTCGAACTTGGCTTTCGAGCTGAAGAGCGGCAGGTGACAAGCCGCGCAGATATACGTGCCCGACCGCTTCTCGTCGTTGAGCGGACTCGTAAACGGCGGCTCCGTGTCTTCCTCGAAGAGAACCCTGAATGCGCGCGGCGGCAAACGCTCGCGCCATTCGTCTTTGGAGCGACTGAGTCGTGCGACTTTCTCGCCTGGGCGCAGCGACTGCCCGGCCTCGTGATGCGAGGCACCGGTCGTTCTTGGTGCAGTCACAACGGCCAGCGCCAGAACCCGAGCGAGCCACTCTCGTCGTCCCATGGTAAACCGGCCTTCCAACGAGACAGCGCAGTGCATTGGACCGCGTCCCATTTCACCCGGGCGCCGCGTACGTCTGTTATAGATCACGAGGATTCAATCCGCAAAAGCACCGCTTCGGCGGACCACCTCAGTTGGCACTACGTGGAGGCAGCATGAGTTTGAATCGGCGCGGCGCAGCACCGTTCATCGCGATTGTAGTGGTCCTCGGCATCACGTCAACGGCAACCGCACAGACGACCCCGGCGCGAGTCCAGAGCCCGTCCGGACATTCTGTATGGCGCGATGTCCTGATTGGTACGGCCGTCGGCACTGGAGCCGGCTTGATGATCGGAAAGATGAGGAACAACTTTCACAACGCCGAGTGCAGGGTGCTCGACTGCCATCGAGTGCTCGAGATGGACACCCTTGGTCCCCTCGGCGCGGTGACGGGCGCCGCCGTGGGATTTCTCGTGCACCACGTGCGGCAGCATGACAGCGAAGCGCGGCCGTCGCTCACGCGACCAGTGTCGACGAGCGCGGGCCGAAACCGGCGAAGTCCGATATTCACGCCGTCGATCTCGCGAACACGGCAGGCGATCCTGTTCCGGACAGAGTTCTGATCGGTTGTTTTGAAGCCGACGTTCCTTCGGAGGTGGCGCATGAGTGCGGTTGTCATGAACCCACGCACATTGCGAGTTGCAGGCTTTTATCTCGTGCTCTGCGCGGCGTTGGCGGCGCCGGCTTGGGCGCAAACCGGCGCAATCGAAGGTGTCGTCCGAGACGTCAGCGGCGGAGTGCTGCCTGGCGTGACGACCGAGGTCAGCTCCCCTGCCCTCATCGAGCGAGCTCGGGTGGCGGTGACCGACAGCAGCGGTAACTATCAATTCCTGCGGCTGCCCGCTGGTTCTTACACGATCAAATTCTCGCTCACCGGATTCAGGACCGTCGAGCGGGCCAACATCACAATCAACGCGGGGTTCACGGCAACGATCAACGCGGAGCTGCCTTTGAGCACGGTCGAAGAGAGCCTGGTCGTGACCGGCGAGTCGCCGCTGGTCGATGTGCGCACGACGACCACTCAGCTGGTCGTGACCGACGACGTCGTCAACACGATTCCGAGCTCGCGGCACATCTTCGACATGCAGAAGTTCGTGATCGGTGCCTCGACGTCGGTGCCCGATGTCGGCGGCTCGAGTGGGTTCATGTCCACAACGTTCAGGCTGCATGGCAGCACCGAGAAGAACTTGTACATCGACGGTGTATCGACAGCCGGGACCGGCGCGGGCGGCGGGCTGATCAGTTACGCCTCGACCGGCGCGCATCAGGAGCTGGACTACCAGACGACGGCGCTTCCTGCGTGGTATCCGTTTGGAGGGATTGCGGTCGGCTCCGTCACGAAGTCGGGTGGGAACCGCCTGAGCGGCGACTTCTATGCCGGGACCATGATGGGACAGTCGGCGAATCTCGACGACAACCTGCGAAGGCGCGGCGTACGCGCGACGAGCGGGATGCGAGACGTGTACGACATCGATGGCGGCCTCGGCGGACCGATCAAGCAGGATCGCGCGTGGTTCTTCGTGACGAACCGCACCTCGATGCTCGATACATACGTCGGCAACAGCTTTGAAGCCGACAACGTCACTCAAGCGACCGACTGGAGCTGGCGGGGCGAGACTTTTTATAAGTCCACGGTCAGGGTTGGCGACTCCGCGCGTCTCTCGGTCTTCAACACCACGCAGTACTACGATCGTGCCCAGCGGCGCGATGCGCTCTTCGTCACGCCCGAGGCGACCTACTACGACGCGCACAATCACGACAACGTGTTCCTCACGGCGACGCTGACCGGCACCAGGGGAACGAAGTGGCTTTACGAGCTCCAGTCGAACTTTACGCGGCGGCTCGTCTACAACTTTGCCAACAATCTCGTGCAGCCGGGGGCAGTGGCGCGATTCGACATCGCACAGAATCTCCTCTACGGCGCGCCGAGTCGCACCGGCCATAGCACGCAGAACGGACGCCATGTGAATGGTGCCGTCACACGCGTCGGCAATTGGCACGGAAGTCACGAGCTCAAGATGGGCGTCCAGTCCTACAAGGGAGGCGAGATTCGCTATGTCGACAAGGCGCACAATGCGCTGCTCGATGGCGACTTCTTTCAGGTTCGCTTCCAGAACGGCGTGCCGAATTCCGTCGATCTCAAGAACACGCCAATTGTCGGCGCCGACGCGCACATCAGCCACCTTGGCTTCTACGCACAGGATGGGTGGCGGGTCAACCGGCTGACCGTCAACGGCGGTCTCCGCTTCGAGCGGTTCGACAGCAGCATTCCGCCTCAGACCTCTCCCGCGGGAACGTGGGTTGGCGAGCGGCGATTCGAAGGATTCCACGTCATCACGTTTCGGAACGTCATGCCGCGACTCGGCATGGCATACGACCTGACCGGCGACGCGAAGACGGTGCTGAAGGCCAGCTACGGCGGCTATGTCAGCGCCGAGGGCACCGGCCTTCCGAACTCGATCAATCCGCTGCGCGACGATACGAACCGCTGCGCCTGGACCGATCGGAATGGTGACCTCTATCCCCAAGCGAGCGAGCTCAGTAGCTGCCAGGGGTTCCCGGGCGTGCGAACGAGGATCGATCCGGATCTGCGTCGGGGCTGGAGCAACGAATATAGCGCCGGGGTTCAGCGACAGATTGCCGCGAACTGGGCCGGCGCCGTGATGTATTACCGGCGCGAGAACAAGAACAACAGAGGCACGAAGAACCTGGCCGTTCCGCGGGAGAGCTACATTCCGGTTGTCATCACGAATCCGCTCGACAATCAGCCGCTGACCATCTTCAATCAGAATCCGGCGACCTCCGGCCAGCAGGACAATGTGCTCGTCGCCGACCCGTTGCTGAACACGACGTACAACGGGGTCGAGTTGACGGTCCAGCGGCGGTTCTCGCCCGACGCGTACATCCAGGGCGGATATCACTACGGCAAGGACCTCGGGTGGATCGGCGGGACGAGCGATCTCAATGATCCGAACAACGAGATCTTTGGCATCGGCGCGGTGGGCACCGATCAGCCGCACCAGGTCAAGATGTCGGCTTCGTGGGTGCTGCCCTGGCGCATCGCGGTCAGCACGTTCTTCCAGGCGTACAGCGGAATTCCGAAGGCTCGAACGCTCAACGTCGGGCGCGCGCTCGTGCCGGCGCTGACGCGCGCGACGCAAACCGTGCGTCTGGAGCGCAACGACGAGGCTCGCTACGAATCCAACAAGCTCATCGACCTCCGGATCGGCCGGCGCTTCAGCAGCGGCAGCACGTGGCGGTACAACTACGAGATTTTCGTCGACATCTATAACGTCACGAACGCCAACACCGTCCTGCAGGAGAACACGATCATCGGAACAAGCCTCGGCAATGTCTCGACGACGATCCCGCCGCGGCTGTTTCGCATTGGCGGCAAAGTGTCGTTCTGATGCGTTCTTGTGCTGTCAGATGCGTCAGGCTATGATGCCCCGCTCGTCGGCAGGACACGAGACATCAGACGGGAACTGACGGAGATAGAAGGAGGGTGTGACATGCGCGTTCGGTGCCTCACAGTTGGCATGCTCGTCGTTGGGAGCCTTGCGATGACGCGTGTCATCGCGGCCCATGCTCAAGCGGACGCGCTCCAGGTGCATATCGGACACATCATGGAGAGCTTCAAAGACACGCCCAAACAGCAGGGGCTGCTGCCCACCGCGTTGGAGGAGGCGAAGATTGCCGTGCAGCACGCCGCCCTCGCCGCGAAGAGCCGCGACAACCTCGATCAGATGAAGCTGCACGCTGCGCACGTCATCAATGCACTGGATCCCACGATCGAGCCGAAAGGTCCAGGCCTGGGTTACGGCGTCAAAAAGGCCGCGGCCGGCATCGCGCAACATGTGGAGCTGGCCGCCAAAGCAGAGGGTGTGTCATCGGCTGCCAAGAGTCAGGCGTTGTACGTTTCGCGCTGGGCCAACAACGTCGTGAAGTGGTCTGACGAAGCGATCGACCTGGCGCAGCAGGTTCGCGCCTCGACCTCCGCGTCCCAGGCCGCCAGTCTCGTCAGCGATCTCACCACACTGACCGAGCAGCTGATTTCGGGCATTCCGTCGGTCGGTCGATTCGACGCTCAGGGCGGCTTGCAGCAGGCGCAGGAACGCATGGAGCAGATGAAGAAAGGAGAGTGACCGCTCGCTCCTATCGCGTCGGGATCGACATCGGCGGTACGTTCACCGATATCGTCGTTCTTGGCGCTGACGGCACTGTTCACACCAGGAAAGTCTCGTCGAGCCCCGAGGACCAGGCGCGGGTCATCGTCGACAGCCTGCGCCAGATCCTCGTCGAGGCCGATCTCGCCGCCTCGGACATCGTCGAAATCCTTCACGGCACGACGGTCGCATCGAACGCGATTCTCGAACACACAGGCGCGCGCACCGGTCTCATCACGACGCGTGGATTCCGGGACGTGCTCGAGATCCGCCGGCTGCGCATGCCGCAACTGTACGACCTCGAGTGGCAGAAACCCCCTGCGCTCGTAGAGCGAAGGCTCCGGCTTGAAGTCGACGAGCGCGTAAATGCGCGCGGCATGGTGGTGGTGCCGCTCGACGAAGTCCAGGTCGAGGCTGTCGTCGATCGGCTCGTGGCTGATGGCGTCGAAACGATTGCCGTCTGTCTGATCAACGCTTATGCGAACCCGATTCACGAGCAGGCCATCAAGACGATCGCTCGACGTCTCGCTCCCCACGTGCCGGTCTGCATCAGCGCCGAGGTCCTGCCCGAGATCAGGGAATACGAGCGCACGTCCACAACCGTCATCAACTGCTACGTGATGCCACTCGTACAGGCCTACCTCGAG
>DASPWV010000660.1:0-2464 GCA_035637635.1 Vicinamibacterales bacterium
ATCCGTTCGACCTCTCACTCGACTGGGGCCCGTCGAACGGCGAACGTCGTCACGCGCTCGTGGCCAGCGGCTCGGTTGTGCTGCCATGGGACGTCACGGTCGGTGGCGTGTGGACGCTCCGATCGGAATTGCCGTGGTCGGCGACAGCGGGAACCGATTTGAATGGTGATGGCTTCAATACCGACCTCGTTCCAGGGACAACACGCAACGCGGGCAGCCGCACGCTGAACCTGGATGCGGTCAACGCATGGCGCGCGCAGAATGGCCGCGCAGGCATCTCGGACTCGCAGATTGACTCGTCGCGCATCACCATTGCCGATGTGCGTCTCAGCAAGGCCATTCGCTTTTCGAAGGCGGGACGAGTCGATCTTCTGGCGCAGGCATTCAACGTGTTCAATACGAAGAACCTTCAAGGGCAGTACGGAGGCGGACGCATCGGCAACGCGCTTTCGAGCAACTTCGGGCGGATTCAGACGGCCCGTCCCGGCCGGCAGGGCGAGCTCGCTATCAAGATCATTTGGTGAAGGAAGAGAACATGAAAAACCGAGCTCCGTCACAGTGGTTCCTTCACGATGGTTCCCTCACACCCGTTCCTGCACGGGTGTTCACGATGGTTCGTCACGGTGGTTCCGACACTGACGTTCCGGCACGGGCGTTCACGACCGTTCGCCACGGTGCTTCGTCGCCGGTCGTTGTCGCGGCGCTGGCAATCGCCGGCGCGATGGCCGTGGGCGCGGTCGTGTCGACGCAGCCGGCGCGTTTCGAGATCGGCGATCTCTACAAGCTGCGCGCCGTCGGCGACATCGAGCTTGCGAGCGACGGCACGCGAATCGCCTACAGCGTGCAGAACAGCGATCGGCGCGGCCGGCCGTACTCGCAGGTCTGGATCATGGACCTGTCCACGCGGCAATCGAAACGCCTCGGAACGGATCGCGAAGGCGCATCGAGTCCGCGCTGGTCGCCTGACGGGCGCCGCATCGCGTACTTCGGACGGGAGGACGAAACCGGTGCGGGTTCGTCGCTCGTCATCGCCGACCGGGACGGCGGCAATGCGACGGTGCTGGCGCCCATCACCGGGACGAACCACCCGCTTCCCTCATCCGGCGAGCGGCTCGCCTGGTCGCCCGACGGCCGTCAGATCGCGTTCGTCTCGTCGGCGCCCGGACCTGAAGTCGACGCCAACGGCGATCCGATGGTCATCACGCGGTATCTCTACAAGCCGACCGCGTCCGAGGGACGCCAACGCTTCAACGACAACCGGCGGCTCCACATCTTCATCGCCGACGTCGCGACGAAACAGGTGCGGCAGTTGACGAAAGGCAACTACTACGAGCATTCAATCGACTGGTCGCCGCGTGGAGACGAGATTCTCTTCGTGTCGAACCGCGAGCCGGATCCGGACAGGTTCTTCAACTACGACGTGTTTGCGATCAACGTCTCCACTGGAACCGAGAGACGGCTGACAAATACCAAGAATGCCGAGTACCAGCCGCACTGGTCGCGCGACGGCCGTCGCATCGCGTACCTCGGCACCAAACGGCCGTTCACCTCCTCGGAGACGACGATGGAGGACACGCATGTGTGGGTGATGAATCCCGATGGAAGCAACCGACGGGATGTCGGCGCGGGTATCGACAATCATCAAGGTCGCGCGGGATGGGGCTCCGACGGTGAAGATCTGTACTTCACGGTGCAGTCTCGCGGCTCGACGCATTTGATGCGGGTGCCTGTCTCCGGCGGCACGGCGCAGACCATGGTGGGGAATCGCGGCAGCGTGGGTGAATGGTCGGTGAGCAAGAGCGGCGCGGTTGCGTACACATTCTCAGGCCCGGAAGGGCCAGCCGAGCTCTATCTGCTGGGCGCAGATGAAAAAGGAGGCAAGGGCACGCCGCTGACATCACTGAACCGCGAATTGCTCCAGACACGCGCGCGCGCCGAGGTCGAAGCGTTCTCGTTCAAGAGCTTCGACGGCACAGAGATCGAGGCTTTTCTTACGAAGCCGCTCACGCAGCCGGCAGGCGCCAAGGCGCCGATGATTGTGATGATGCATGGAGGCCCGCACGGTCAGCAGGGCGCCGGCTTCAACTCCAAGGCGCAGATCTACGCCGGACAGGGATGGGCGACGCTGATGGTGAACTACCGCGGCTCGACCGGCTACGGTCAGGCGCTCGCCGACAAGATCTTCGGCGACCAGAACGGCGGCGAAGCGAAAGACGTGCTCGCGGGCGTCGATGCGGCGCTCGCAAAATATCCGTGGCTCGACGCGGCGCGTCTCGGCCTCGAAGGCGGCAGCTACGGCGGCCAGTTGACGAACTGGATCATCACCCAGACCGATCGCTTCAAGGCAGCGGTGCCCGCGGCGAGCATCTCAAACCTCGTGACACAGAATTATCTGTCCTACTACCACGACTATCTCGCCGTGGAGTTTGGCGGGTTCCCGCATGAAAAGAACATCATCGATCGT
>DASPWV010000661.1:0-4812 GCA_035637635.1 Vicinamibacterales bacterium
GATAAATGCGCAAACGCCGGCGGCTGCCACCCGAACGCTTCGTACAGCAGCACCTGGCGCGGTGTGTTCGAAATGTGATCTTCGCCGCGCACTACATGCGTCACATCCATCAGCGCATCGTCTATGACCACGGCAAAGTTATAGGCCGGCACGCGGTCGGAGCGCAGCAGGACTGGATCGCCAATCACACTGCTGTGGAAGTGCACGGCGCCGCGAACGAGATCGGTGAAAACGATGTCGCGATCTTCGGGTACGCGAAAGCGCACGACTGCGGTCTCGCCAGCCGCCAGACGGTGCCGCGCATCGTCGAGCGAAATCGTGCGGCAGCGGCCGACATATTTCGGCGGCAGTCCTGCGTTTAGCGCGGCCTGGCGATCTGCCTCGAGCTGCTCCGGCGTGCAGAAGCAGTAGTACGCCTTTCCGTTCTCGAGCAGCGTGTCGGCGTGCAGCCGGTACAGCGCGAGACGTTCCGACTGACGGTACGGCGCCTTGGGTCCACCAACGCCGATGCCTTCGTCCCACGTCAGGCCCATCCAGGTCAAATCATCGGTGATCGCGAGCTCCGACTCGCGAGTCGAGCGCTCCGCGTCGGTGTCTTCGATGCGGAGAATAACCGTCCCACCGGCGTGGCGCGCGAGCAGCCAGTTGAACAGCGCGGTGCGCGCATTGCCGACGTGCAGATGACCGGTAGGACTAGGGGCGAAGCGGACCCGCATATAACTTCAGTTTCCAGTTGCCAGTTTCCAGTTCAAAGTTTAGTTGTCAGTTTCTGGCCAGCAACTGTTAACTGAACTTTGAACTGACAACTGGAAACTGGAAACGTTGCGCTCAAGTCTTTAACAGTAGCGCAACGGCATGACACGCCATCGCCTCTCCGCGACCGATCTCACCGATTGCTTCGTTGGTTTTTCCTTTGATGCTCACGGCGGCTGGGTCGATGCCAAGCGCATCCGCCAGGTTGGCGCGCATCGTGTCGAGATAGGGCAGCAGCTTCGGACGCTCGGCAATCACCGTGAGATCAACGTTCAGCACGGCGTACGAGGAGCCGCGAATCACCGTCATCGCTCGACGCAGGAGCTGCAGACTGTCGGCGTTCTCCCACTGCGGATCGTTGTCGGGAAACAGACGGCCGATATCGCCCACACCTGCCGCGCCCAGAATCGCGTCGGTGACGGCGTGACACACGGCGTCGGCGTCCGAGTGCCCCTGCAGTCCCAGTTCGAACGGGATCCGCACGCCCGCAAGGACCAGCGGTCGACCGCTGACGAGGCGATGCAGATCGTAGCCTGTTCCCACTCGCATCGCGGATGCCGCGCGCGCGTTTGCCTTCGTCAGGTCATCTGCAGTTGTCACCTTGATGTTGTGCGGATCGCCCTCCACCACTCGCACCGGTATCCCTAACTCCTCGACGAGCATCGCCTCGTCTGTGGCGCCCCTGGACGATGACTGCGCCAGCGCGCGAGCCAGGACGTCATGTCGAAACGCCTGCGGCGTTTGCGCCAGAAAAATGGACTCGCGCGGGAGCGTGCGCGCAATGACCCCACCGCTGCCCCTGAGAATCTCCTTGACGGTGTCGTGTACAGGAATTGCGGCAATGGCGGCTCCATGCAGGGCCGCCGCATCGACCGTGCGCGCAATCAGGTCGGCGCTGACAAACGGGCGTGCCGCATCGTGAATCACGACCACGTCCGTACCGCTGGAAATTCGCCCGAACGCGTTCGCGACAGACCGCTGCCTGTCCGCCCCTCCCTCGACAATGGTCGTCGGCTTCTCCAGCCGTCGAAGAAACGCAGGTGGCTGAGCGGCATCGGGCAGCGGGAGTGCGATCACGATCTCGTCCACACGTGCGGACCGTGCGAAGGGTTCAATGCTGCGCTCCAGCAGTGATTTGCCAGCAATCTCGAGAAACTGCTTGGGGCGTTCGTCGCCGAGGCGCGAACCCCGGCCGCCGGCTGCGATGATTGCTGCTACGCGCATATCAGCCGCGTCACTTCCGATCCGCCCGCGATGGTCGCAATGCGCGCGGCGGTGGTTTCGAGGACATGTTCCAAACGCGCCGCTTCCGTGTCACGCGGCGCGAATATCACGACAAGCGCTTCGGTGGTGCTGGTCGTAACCATCGTTCGCGCCGAGTCTGACGTGGGATTGCCGAACGGACCATCCCTGTCGGCGAGCGTGATGCGCGCGGCGACGTGCACCACATCCTTTCGGATACCCGCGTATTCCTCACCGTCGCGACCCAGCCGAAGGGTCACGTCGCCGTTCACGTGCGATCCATCGTACAGGCCGTACGGCAACTGGCACTCGACCGAGCACCAGTTGATCACATCGACGAGCGAATTCACGCGCGGCAAGTGGTCGCCTTTTCGAATGCGCCTGAGGAGCGCCTCATTCGATGGACGTGTCTTCGTCGGATCGAGACCGACGCGCCGGTACATCGCTCTGACCGCCTGCGTCTCAGCCGGCGGATTCTCGCGGACGTGAGCTTCGGCTGCGTCGAGTAATCGATCGAGGCGAGGCTCCCGGTCCACTACGGTCGCCCCTGTCCACCAGAGAACCGCGGGCCGCACGATGGCCGCCAATTCCGGCGACAGAATGAACACCGAAGTATTCTAGACTGTCGAACGAATGATCGATTTCCTTCTGCACGCCGACGTTCATCTCCGCGACCTGATCCAGCAATACGGTACCACCACCTACGCGATCCTCTTCGCCATCATTTTTGCGGAGACCGGCCTCGTGGTCACGCCGTTTCTGCCCGGCGACTCGCTGCTCTTTGCCGCCGGCGCGCTCGCCGCGACCGGCGCGATGCGCGTCGAAGTGCTCGCGCTCGTCACCGCCGGCGCGGCTTTTCTCGGCAACATGGTCAACTACTCCATCGGACGCCGCGTGTCGCACATGTTTCACCTTGACGCGCCGGACACGACCGTCCACCGCTTCGTCAAGCGTGAGTACGTGCAGCGCGCGCATCAGTTCTTCGAGAAGCATGGCGGACGCGCCGTGGTACTGGCGCGCTTCGTGCCCATCGTTCGCACGTTCCTGCCCTTCGTCGCCGGCGGCGCCTCCATGACGTATCACGCGTTCATGCTGTACAACGCCGTCGGCTGCGCGCTCTGGGTCGGCGTCTGCGTCGGCGCGGGGTATCTGTTTGGCAACATTCCGGTCGTCAAGGACAACTTCACGCTCGTCGCACTGGGCATCGTCTTTGTGTCGCTGCTCCCCCTCCTTATCGAGCTTGTGAGAAACCGCCAACGACGTTCGAAGGAATCTTCTGGAGAAGCGCGCGCATGAGCGAACCGGTTGCCTCGTCCGGCACAGGCATGAAGCTTCACACCAAGATTCTGCTGGGCCTCTGTCTTGGTCTGGCGCTTGGTCTCACGGTGAATCTCACGGTCGGCGTTTCGAATCCCACGGTCGAGTGGATCAACGCCTACATCGCGGTCCCGATGGGGCAGATTTTCCTGCGGATGCTTTTCATGGTCGTCATGCCGCTCGTGTTTGCGTCGATCTCGCTCGGCGTCGCGGGGCTTGGCGATATCAGGCGCGTGGGCCGTGTGGGCGGCAAAGCCATCGCCTATTTCTTCATCACCACGTGTCTGGCGGCCACGCTGGGACTGATCATCGTGAACGCTGCACGGCCGTGGGAGCGTGTGACGCCGGAAACACGTCAGGCGCTGATGGATCGATTTGCGAAGGACGCGTCAGGCCGCGTCGAAGCCGCCGCCATGTAGCAGTTCGGCATGGATACGCTGGTGAACATCGTCCCGCGTAATCCCATCAAGGCGGCCGCCGATACCGACATGCTGGGCGTGATCTTCTTCGGCCTGATGTTCGGCGCTGCGCTCACGGTCATCCCGCCGGATCGCGCGAAGCCGATGGTCGACTTCCTGGAAGCGCTGAACCTCGTCGTCACGGCAATCATCCATTTCGCGATGCTGGTGGCCCCGTTCGGCGTCGCCGCGCTGATTTTCACCGTGTCGTCACGGTTTGGATTCGACTTGCTCGTGGCGATTGCGGCATTCGTGCTCACGGTGCTCGGTGCACTGCTGGCGCATGTGCTCATCACGATCTCCGGCATCGTGCGATTTATGATTGGCCTCTCGCCGGTGATGTTTTTCTCGCGCATTCGCGCGGCGCTCGTCACGGCGTTTTCCACCAGCTCCAGCAGCGCGACGCTGCCGACCGCGCTCGACATCGCGCAGGAGCAGCTCGGCGTGCCACAGCGAATCGCCGGATTCGTGCTGCCCATCGGGAGCACGATGTGCATGAACGGCACCGCGATTTTTGAAGGCATCACTGTCATCTTCCTGGCGGAGATCTTCAACGTGAACCTGTCGATTCCTCAGATGGCTGCCGTGATGATCATGTCGGTGATCACGGCCATTGGAGCCGCGGGCGTGCCTGGCGGCTCGATTCCATTGCTCGTCGGGGTGCTCACGATGTTCGGCGTGCCGGGCGAGGGCATCGCGATCGTGCTGGGTGTCGATCGGCTGCTCGATATGTCGCGGACGACGGTGAACGTGTGTGGCGATCTGAGCGCGGCGACGTGGGTGGCGAAGAGCGAAGGGTTGTGGTCACCGGGCACCATTCCCGAGCCGGGCAGGAAGCTGGTCGAGGCGAGACCCTGAGACTAGTCCGCCGCCGATAAGCTGCAGATAGCCGCAGATGAATCGTGAATACTTCTTTTAATCCCGATCGAATTGGCGTCGCGCGAAGAGTTGCATACGTCGAACCCAACCGGATTATCCGTTCACTCAGGGTTCGCCGTCGCCGCATCCGTATCCAGCTGCGACTCCTGCGCGTTGTTGGAGA
>DASPWV010000662.1:0-3644 GCA_035637635.1 Vicinamibacterales bacterium
CGTCGTGGGCGACAAGCCGATCCCGCGCACCGAGGTCACCAAGCGGCTGTGGGCTTACATCAAGAAGAATGGCCTGCAGGACCAGAAGAACAGACGGCAGATCAACGCGGACGCCACGCTCAAAGGCGTGTTCGGCGGCCGAGCGTCTGTCAACATGTTCGAAATGACAAAGCTGGTCGGCAAGCACCTGAAGGCATAGCGCCCGCCACAAGCAAAAGCCCCGCGGGGTACGCGGGGCTTTTCTATCCAGGCGGTCGGGTCAGAATTTATATCTGACGCTCAACCGGAAAATCCGCGGCGCCGGAATCGGATTCGCAGACGCGGCATCGATCCCGCTTGTCGCCAGCGGCTTCAGATAATTCGGGCCATTGACGTTGATGTGCCGAAGAACAACGCTCGTGTTCGTCAGATTGAACACGTCGAACATGCCTTCGAGCGATTGTTTGCCAAAGGTGAGCGTCTTCGAAAAACGCAGGTCCATCAGCTTCACCCAGTCGTAACGGCCAGCCTGCCCTTCGGCTACCACTTCCACGAGCGAGTTCAACGCGTTCTGTACTTGAATGATGCGCGGGAAATACTCGCCCTGCTGCAGCGTCAGCGTGGCGGCGACCATCATCTTCCAGGGCAGTTCGTAGGTTCCGCTCAGGCGGCCGCCCTGATAGGTCTGCGGCAAGTCGGGCGGATACGTATCGCTGATCGCGCCGCTGCCGTTCGACTGTCCGTACAGCGCCTCGTTGGGATTCCGCGGCTTGAAATTGCGGACGTCGCGGCGATCGATTGAATACGACGCCAGCAGCGACCACCCGTTCGAGTACCGCTTGCTTGCCGTCGTTTCAAACGCCCAGTACTTGTCCTCACCTTCTCCAGGTTCGGTGTTGGTCGTCAGACGAATGACCTGACCAAACGTCGGATAGCTCCGCGGCACGGACCACACTTCGACGACTCCATCATCGGGGGTGCCGACGATGTTGTCGCGGCCGGGATCGACGGCGGTCCGCCGATCGGTGAACGCCTCGTACGGCATCGCGAGGTCGAGCTCCTTGCTGCCGCCCCAGTCGAGTTTTCGAACCACCGTGAAGCGAAGGTTCAGATCGCGGCTCAACCCGAAGTCGACGCCGCCCGTGTATTCGTCCATGCCCGCAGCTTTCAGGTTCGAATCGAGACGGCGATCGCCTCGGCCGCCCGCCACCGACTGCAGATCTGCCGGATTCGGGATGTACGGAATCGTGCCGTTCCACCGGTAAGTCGTCGTGCGCGTCGCTGCGGGGTTGACGTCGGATGCCACCGGTCCGCTGGATGCGTTGACGCCGGAGCCGGCGGCCGCGTAGCGGCCGTAGCTGGCCTTGAGCGCCACGCGCCCATTGCCGCGCAGGTCGTAGATCAGGGACAGCCGCGGCGACCACGCGTTGTAAATGGGGAAGTTGTGGCTCTCGGAATAGAGATTCTTTTCGGCATACGGGCCGACTCCCGGATTGCCCTGCTCGGGGAGCCACGACGAATAGCGATCGAACCGCACACCCGCGTTCAAGGTGAGCTGCTTCGACAGCGCGATCAAATCGTTGAGAAACCACGAGTTGAAGTTCACGCCGCTGTTGGTGTTGTTGGGATAGTCGAACACCTGCACCGAGTCTGGATGCAGGAAGAGATCGTTCTCGCCGGCGAGGCTGCGATACCGGTAGATCTGCTGATTCGGATAACCGTACTGCTCGAGGTAGTTGGTGTTGTGATATCCGAGGAATCCGGTCTTGAATTCGTGGTTCATCTCCTTGATGTTCGTGAACCAGCTGTAGGTGCCGTTGTAGCCCCAGCGGATCGGCTTTCGGTACACCTCGAGGAATGCACCACGCGTCGTCGTCGTCGTCAAGTCCATCTTGCGGACGTCATCGGTCCATGCGTAGTCCGGCCACCAGTACCCCGATCGGTTGAACCCGACGTCGAACGTCATGCTGTTGCTGAGGATCCGCGTGAACTTCGCCGCGGGTCCGATCGCCGTCCAGGCAATCTGGTTCTGCGATGCTTCGAGCGGGACAAACCGGCTCGCGTTGCGATACGGCTGCCACTTTCGGTTGAACTGCTGCGACAACTCGAACTTGTTGTTCTGGGAAATCTGGTACGTGAGCTTCAGCGTCGGGTTATCCAGGCGCGTGAAGTATTCGACCTGGTCGCCTGTTGCAAGCGAGATGAAGCCGGGAATGTAGAGGCCTGAGTAGTTGTATCCGTAGGCGCCGTAAAACCACAGCTTGTCGCGGAGAATCGGACCGCCGAGGTCCAGACTGATGTCGTTGTAACGCGTGAATTTGTTGTTGCCTGGATCGAAGCCGCGGGCGCGCAGGTCCGCGGTGACGTTGTTGCCCTGGAACGCCCCGTCCTGCCATGACAACAGGTACGCGCCGCTCAAGTTGTTGCTGCCCGACTTGATCACGAAGCTGAGCGTCGCACCCGGACTCTGCGCCTCGGCGCCTTTGGCCGCGTTTGAAATCTGGACCTGGTCGTACGTGTTGTAGTCGCCGAAGAACTGGTCCCACACGACGCCGTCGAACTTGATCAATTCCTGGCCGCTGCGGCCATAGTTGCGAGCGCCGGTGGTCGTCGAGCCACCGACGGTATTGCCGCCCACGTCGAACTGCGTGGGCGACAGTCCAGGCACGAGCCGCGCAAGACCGCGGATGCCGCGGCCATAGGGAAGATTCTCCATCTGCTTCTCGTCCCAGTTGACGCCGACGGTGGTCGCCTGAAGGTCGATGACCGGGGTATCGCTGATGACGGTGACTTCCTCCGACAGCGCGTCAATCTGCAGCGTGCCGTTGATCGTCATCGTCGCGCCGACGTCGAGGTTGATCTCCTCGACGTTGAGTGTCTTGAAGCCCGTGAGCTTGAACGAGACGCGATACACGCCGCGCGGCAGCTGCGTGACGCGGTACACGCCCTGAGCATCGGTGACGGTTGACCTGGGCCCACCGATGAGGGCCGGACTGGAGACCGCCAGTTCAACGCCCGGCAGCACGCCTCCGCTGCTGTCGAGCGCACGACCGGTGATCGTGCCCGTGAGCGCCTGTGGAAACGCCGATGCGGCGAAGAGAAGCGGAACGAGAAGCGCCGCAAAACACATCGATGTCAAACGCCACTTCATGGCAACCTCCAAGAGGACTCCGCAACGTGCGTAGGCACGCGGGGGTGCGGGTAAGTATGGCTCTGGTGTCTCGAATGTCAACCGGCGGCCATTTCGCGCGCAAGCGCCTCGAAAAACCGGTCCATCATGCGCTTTGCCGCAACCGCGACCAGGCGGGAGCCGACCGCCGCAATCATGCCGCCGACGTTCACGTCAGCGTCGCAGCTGAGCGTGGTGGCTTCGCCCTCGGGCGCGAGACGCATCCGCGCCGATCCGATGACGAAGCCGGGCCCCCCGCGACCGTCGACGTTCAACGTATACGTCTCCGGCGGGTTGACGTCGGTCATTCGTGCGATGCCGGTGAAGTTGCCTTTGATGCTGCCGATGCCGACGCACAGCCGCGCGTGGTAGGTGCCGTCTTCCTGCACGGAGAACATCTCGCAGCCTTCGATGCACCGGCAGAGCATTGCCGGATCGGTGAGCGCGTCGAAGACGCGTTCGCGCGGCGCGGGGATGTTGTAGGTGGCGGAGAGCT
>DASPWV010000663.1:0-8430 GCA_035637635.1 Vicinamibacterales bacterium
AAAGAGGCCGAGTTCCGTCGCAATCGCTGCGGTCGGATGCTGATGGCTCGCATCTATCAACCGAACGGTGCGGGACCGTTTCCGACCGTGCTCGATCTGCATGGCGGCGCGTGGAACGCTAAAGATCGGCACGCAGAGGAACCAATGGATCGCGCGCTCGCGTCCAGCGGGTTGCTCGTTGTTGCGATTGACATGACACTCGCCCCCGAGGCGCCGTACCCCGCGTGTGTGCAGGATGCCAATTACGGCGTGCGCTGGCTCAGATGGAAAGCGTCGTCATGGAGCGGCGACGCGTCGAAGATCGGCGTGTACGGCAGCTCCAGCGGCGGTCACGTGGCCGAGTTGCTCAGCATGCGTCCGCGCGATGCCCGTTACACCGCAATTGCGCTCTCAGAGGCGCCACGTCTCGATGCGACCGTGGCCTACGTCGCGATGCGCTCGCCGATCAGCGACCCTTTCGCGCGCTACGAGAACGCGCGGAAACTGAAGCGCGACAGCATGATGAAGAACCACACGACGTTCTTCGATCCGTGGGACACGATCTACGAGGGTAATCCGCAACAGATCCTCGATCGCCGCGAAGCCGTCACGCTGGTGCCATTGCTGATCATGCAGGGAGAGCTCGACGACAACGTGCTCCCCGTAGTGCAGCAGAAATTCGCCGCGGCGTACAACGCGGCGGGAGGCAACTGTGACTTGCAGATATTCGAGGGGTGCGAACACGAGTGGGTGGCCACGCCGGGTCCGCAAACGGACCGCGCCCGCACCATGGTCAAGGCGTTCATCGCGCGACAACTCGCGACATAGCGTTCGCCACTTGCTGCGAGTGGATCAGTCCGTCCGATTCACTCCGTCCACATCGTCAGTGCGTGCCGTTCCGTTCGTCGGAGTCATTGCGCGCTATCGCTGGTCAGTCCAGACGAATAACGATTTCGATCTCGCTGCCGCCCTCCACCTCCGTTTCCCCGGTCCTGCCATCCACTGCAATCGCTTGCAGGCGAAATCGACCGGGAGGAAGGCCGACGTGAAATGATCCGGCATCGTCTGTCCGGCGCCCGATTTCTGGTGTCGGCGCCGTTCCCCACGTGACCGACACGAGAGCGCCGGCGACGGGACGCCCCTGCGAGTCGACGACGCGCCCGCGTCTGAGGACCCGGTGGACCATGAATCAAGGCGGTGTGCCTGTCGCGATCCAGCCACGAATGACGTCGAGCACTTCAGGAAGAATGCGCGGACCCGAATTGGCCGTCAGGTGAAGATCGGCTGGCGTGCCACCGACTCCATATGCGTGAATGCCGACGACAATCGGAGTCGTCGTGTCGTCGACGTACGCCCACACAGGCGAGCCGCTCTGACCACCCATCGTGTCGATGTCGTAGAACAGCCGTCGCGTGGTCAAGGCCTTGATTCGGTTCGCATGAAAATACTGTGACTTGCCGTCACCGGGGGTGACCGGGTATCCGCTCACATTGACGAGCCGATCGCTGAGCTCGTTATCCGGCAGCACCCCAATTCCAAACGTACCGACCTTTGAACCGAGATCGGTGTCGAGGGGAATTGCCGCGTAATCGAAGTCCGGCTCCTGCGCCTCGAGCCATCGATCGGTCGTTGAAAACCGCATGGACGCGGCGGCGGGAAACGCGGGCGGCTCGTCGCCGTTGCGACCCGGCAGCACGCTGATCTCCCGCGCCCATCCGCCGAGCTCCACGGGATCAAAGACGCAATGCCCGGCGGTAATCAGCGTCCGTGGCGCGGCAAACCAACCGGTGCCGATGTATGCGAGTCCATGCTGACTCGTAATCTCGAGCGACGCGATCATGCGCCACGGTGTCAGCTCGGTTTCGAGAATCTGCTTCCGGCAATCGACATCACTAAGAAGGCTCTCGAAGGGGTTGCCCGGGCGCCGCAACGGCTGCGCCCGCGTTCCACGCACCAGAAACTGCGACGCAGCTCGCGATAATGCGCCCGCAGCGTCGCCGGGCAGGCCCGCGACGACGCTGCGCTCGACGCCTGGAGTGGAACGCTCGAACGCGCCGCGCCGCGGCCGCGGATTGTCCACCGACTTCAACGCCATCACTATTCTTCCCGGTCAGCTGCGAGGACCAATGCCCAAGCGACGCTCACGTCACGTCCACACGGCGCCCGAAATGGACGTAGCGCGGTTCGATGTTCTGGCGCGCGCCGCCGCCCTGCAGCGTGAACCCCGCCGCTACCCATGTTTCCTGACGCGGCGCGTGCCGTCGACAGGTGAGATAGTCGCCCCATTTGTTGTCGTTCGGTCCATTCGTGCCATTTCTCGTCACCCGCAGTCGCCAGGCGCTTGCGGACGCGTCCCAGAAACCGACGACGTGGCCAGGATGACTGCTGCCGCCACCTCGAAAAAGTGTGACGCCGACTTCGCCATTGCCATTTGGACATGCGTCCGGATACGCGTACGCGACGCTGCCGCTCCAGATATCCGGTTCGTCGATGACAGCGTTGGTGGACTCGTTGATGCGCACGACGCGAATGTACGGCAGTGGCCGCTGGGGAGGTTGACGGTTCGCGCTCCACATGATGCCAAGCTCGCCGCGCGACACCCAGACGCCCGTGATTCGGCCGTCGCAGCGACTCAGCCAGTTGCGTCCATCAGGCCCCGCCGCGTTGTAGTGGCCTTCCAACCACGCCGCGATGTCGACGTCGATTGCCGTCACGTCAGGAGCCGATTCCGGCCATGAGTACACTCGCACCTGCGAAAGCGTGTTGTGGCTGACGATGTGCATCGTGTCGGTAGCACCGTGCGCGCAGCGCAAGGAAAAGTTCTCGTCGGTTTCGAAGTACTCGTAGGTCAACGTTGCGCCGAGGTCGAACCCCGAGAGCGGAAAACGAAACACGACTGATCGTACCCACGCGTTGGTACCCACCTCGAAAATGTTGCTCCCTACGTAGAGGAAACCATTCGACGTTGACGCGTGGTTGTAGTCGAACCACTGATTCGCCCATCCGGGATCGATGTCGACGGGCCGCAGGTCCCAGAAAACCCAGCCCGCATTGTCGAGCCCGGGGCCGCGGTGCGCAGCAAGGCGCAGCGTGTTCGTGCTGCTCTGCTCGACGTATTGCAGGAGCCAGATCGTCAGGTTCGACGAGGGCACGCCGATGACGGTCTGATCGCAACAAAATCCGCCGTCGACCGGAGGAAGCGTGCTGTACGGATCGACGAACTGCCAGGTGTTTGCGTTGTTCGCGGACTTGCTTGCGTACCAGTTGCCGGTGAAAAACACCTGTTGATTCAGCGTCGAAAGACTCGGTTCGCCGACCGTAGACGTTTGGCCGCCGGTGTCAGCGTGGCCGAGTGCGACATTGCGAAGAAATACGACCGGGCTCGCCATCCATTACCTCGATCACTCGCCGCCTTCGTCGTCGCACTCAGTCGGCGGCACCTGCCGCGGGCGCTCGGAACGAGCCGTTTCCTTCGCCGGCGCTAGCTCCGGACCGCGACGTCGCGTGGTTCGCATGCGCTCCTGGCGCGCATCGAGTTGCTGCGGGGTTTGCTTGGCGGCCGCCGATTCTCGCGCGGGCGCGCGCTGAGCGGGTCCGGTGACGCCCTTTTTCACGGCATATACACGACGTTGATTGGCCATCGACGGCTCCTTTCGTTGAATCGAACCATGCGTCGAGCCGGGGGCCGACTCTCGCGGTGATCCACGACGGCATGAATCTCAGGATAGTGTCACGCCGGCGGCGAAGTACGCCGGCGGCAGCGAGAAGCGCCAGCAGTTCGAACAGGCCGAAATCGAACACCGGCTCCATGAGAGGCGCCTCCCGCGGGCAGCAATGCTAACATCTTGCGCTCGCCGCGGAGCAGCGATCGATCGCGCGAATGACGCGAACCCGTCGGGAATCGACCGGTGTAAATGTGCCGAAGAATGATCGACAGCGGCTTGCCGGTACCGATTGGCTCGGTCCCGGGGACCGGTAACCTGACCGATTCGCGACCGGACGCGAGGCGTTGCTCACGCGCGTCGTCTTGTGCGACGAGCTGAGAACCGACAACGTGATACAGACTCATACGCCCCCTCCACGCTTCTCCGCAACGGTCCCGACGATCGGCGCGACGTGCGAATCGTCAGCGTCGCTCGGCCACGATAAGACTCGCGATGCGTTCCGCGAGCGCGCTTTCCCCTGTTTCACCCGCGAATCAGACGGCGGAGTATATGCCGGTCCCGGGTCGAGGGTTCGCGTTTTTCTTAACGAAGTCTTAACAATCTCTTTACAGCGCCACCGCTCACCGAGGACCGCCGTTTGCTCGTGCACGCGGACGCTTGCGCCAAGACGTCAAACTGTTCTCATCTTCGTACAACACCAGTCCTCTCGGGGTGACGAGGCTTTGGCGACATGCCGCAACCTTTGCGCTGCTGTCGCTCGTCGTCGCCTGCAACAAGGCCGAGACACCTACGTCGCCGACGACCACAGCAGCCGCCACCACTGTTGCTGAACCGACCGCGACGGAGGAGTTCGCAGGAACGGTCGCCGCCGGCGAGTTCAGCTTCTACTCATTTACCGTCGACCAGAACGGCACCGTTCGCGTCACGCTCGAGGACGTGAGCGGACGCAATGTACCGTCCACCGTGTGGCTTGGTCTCGGCATTGGTACGCCCTCCGGCGAAGACTGCGCGACGACAACCGCTGTGAATACACAAGCAGGTGCGTCAGCCCAGTTGAGCGGAACGTATGCGCCGGGCATCTATTGCGCACGGGTGTACGACATTGGAAATCTGATCGCCTCGGCGAACTTCACCGTGAGCATCGCGCATCCATGAACTTGCAGGCGAGGCTGATGGCTGCCGCAGCCGCTCTTCTGTTGGGTGGTTGCTCCAAAAACGCGGAGACGCCGACCAGTTCTACGACCGACACGCCAACAACGAGCACGGTGCTGTACGCCGGCAGCTTGAGCGCGGGCGGATCGCGCTTCTATTCCTTCACCGCGTCCAAGGCAGGAACCGCGACGGTCATGCTCGCAAGTGTGACCTCGCCGCCGAGAGGCGCGGCGCTCGACACTCCTCTTGGGCTCGGCATCGGGCGTCCCGCGGGAACCGGTTGTTCCCTTTCGAGTTCAGTCACGACCGGCCCTGCACTCACCGCGCAACTCCAGGAAGCCGTCGGCGCGGGCATCTATTGCGTCAATGTCTACGACGTCGGCCAGGTGAGCACCGCCGTCGACTTCGTCGTCCGTTTTCAATATCCGTGATGCTGACGCCCACCTTTCGAGTACTGTGTGCGCTGCCGCTGTTGCCTGCCACGGCAGGCTGCACGACTTACTTCGACACACCCGCGTCTCCGACGCCGGCGACGGTCGAAGTGCCGGACCTGTCGACGTTCTCCAGCGACGTACGCAAGGGCGGCTTCGCGTCGCGCTCATTTGCCTTGAAGACCGCAGGCGAAATTCAAGTGACGTTGACGAGCGTCACACCGTCAATCGTCATCGGTGTGGGCGTGGGAATTCCGCAATCCAATGGCAGCGCGTGCAGTTTGAGCAAGTCTGTCGAAGCCGCCGCCGGCAACTCGCCGCAGCTCACCACGACCGCCGATCCGGGAAGCTACTGCGTGAAGGTTTTCGACACCGGGCAGATCCAGGAATCGGCGTCGTTTTCCGTGACCGTCACCCATCCTTAAGCGCGCTTCATCGCACGATAGGGCCGCCAAGTGTCCCGCCGAATTGATTCTGTCGCGCCTCGGGCTTTTTGTCCTCGGCTGGAAGGAAATACGGCCGCGCCGTCAGGTGTTCGTTGAAGTGGTACTCGAACGCCGAGCCGCGGAACTCATTGGTGCCGCTCTTAATCACGACATTCGCCGACATGCCTCCTGAAAGGCCGATGTCCGCGTCGAAGGAGCTCGTCACGACGCTCACCGTTTCGATGGCTTCGAGCACGGGAACGTAGGCCGCGACGTGAGGCAGCCAGAGGTTATTGGAGATGGCGCCTTCGATTCGGATGGCGTTTGCGTTGCGCGTGGTGCCGTTGGAGTTGAAGCCCAGGCCACGGGCTGGATTCACAGCCACCGCCCCCTTGGAGCATGCAGCCCGTGGGATTGTAAGCAGCGCAATACGTGTGATGGATTAGTCAGACGTCACCGATGGAAACGGTCGAAGCGGTGATAAAGTGCGCTGCTGCCGTCGAGGTGGAGCACACCAGACGCACGAGCGCGCGCGAGCTTTGGCGCCGAACTCCATGCAGGCGATCGATTTCCGGATCAGCGTCCATGCCGATCAAGTCACATGACGTCTAGACGCCATTGGCCACTGCTGGCCGTAGGCCTCGTGTCGGCAACGGTGTCGCTGTCGGTCTCCGTTCCGTTGCGCGAGAGTCGCCATCAGCCATTCGATCGCAACGATTTTCTCGCTGCGATGAACCGGCTCCACGCGTACTACATGGCGCCGGAGGGTCTGCAGCGGCCCGGCGGTCTCTCCGTTGATGGCAGCCCGGACTTCGTTGGAATCGCCACGTGGATCTTCGACGTCTATCTGACGTGTCGCTCTGCCGGACGCAGTCCGGACGACGCGTTCGGCGAGGTTGTCGCCCAGATCACCCAGAGTGACGAGTGGAAGTCGAAGCATCCCGGAGAGCCATCGCTGACGCCGGCGGGATGCGGCGCACCCCCGTTGGATAGAAACGAATTCCTGCAGGCGCTGCTGCAGTTGGATGCGTTCTACACGGCCGACGAGGGTCTTCAACGGCCCGACGGGTTATCGATTGGCGGGAATCCGGATTTTGTCGGGATTGCCGCGTGGATTTTCGACATCTATCTCAACGCCCGACTTGCCGGCCGTTCGCACCAGATGGCCTGGAACGAGGTCATTGCCGGCATCCAAGCGACCGACGAATGGAAACAGAAGCACGCCGGCGCAGCTCCGAGCGTCCGGTTCGCGGTGATCGGCGACTACGGCCTCGCGGGCGACCACGCGAGAGAAGTGTCAGACCTCGTCAAGGGCTGGAACGTCGATTTCATCATCACGACAGGAGACAACAATTATCCGAATGGAGCGGCATCGACGATCGACACCAACATCGGTCAGTACTATGCCGATTTCATCTTTCCCTATTCGGGCAGCTTTACGTCCACAGCGACGCGCAATCGTTTCTTCCCGTCGCTGGGCAATCACGACTGGGAAACGCCCGGCGCGACACCGTACCTGGCCTACTTCACCCTCCCGGGAAACGAGCGGTATTACGACTTCGTGCAGACACCGGTGCATTTTTTTGCGATCGACAGCGACTTCAACGAGCCCGACGGGATTTCTGCCAGCTCGGTGCAAGCGCAATGGCTTCAAGGCAAACTCTCGGCGTCCACTTCCTCTTACCGATTCGTGTATATGCATCACGCGCCATTCTCGTCGGCACAGAATGGCTCTCACGCGACGTTGCAGTGGCCGTACAAGAGCTGGGGCGCGTCGGCGGTCCTCGCCGGTCACGATCACACGTACGAACGGATCATCCGCGACGGTCTGCCGTACTTCGTCAACGGATCGGGAGGCTATGCACTGTACGCGTTCGGATCGCCGGTCGCCGGCAGCGTCGTCCGCTACAACGCGGATTGGGGAGCGCTACTCGTGGAGGTGGATGGAAAGGCGGCCACATTCAAGTTCATCACGCGCGGCGGGGTGGTGGTAGACACGTTCAGCGTTCCTCCCCACAGCAGCCAATGATCGATTAGAGGGTGCGACGTGACGCCAAACACGATGCGCGCAATCGATTTCTGGATTGGCATCCCGCTCTGCTTCCTTCTCACGCTCGCATACCGGCTGCAGCGGCTGTTTGGATTTCAGCGGGAGCCCGCCGGTCAGCCTCAGAACATTCTGTTCATTCAGCTTGCGGAAATGGGAACGATGGTCGTCGCGTACCCGGCGCTCAGAAAGATGCGGGAGCTCTTTCCGCATGCGACGCTGCATTTCCTGTGCTTCCGGCAGATTCGAGCGAGCGTGGACATGCTGGACATCCTCGATCCGGACAACGTCATCGTCATCGATGAACGATCGGCGTTGTCGCTCGTGCGCGACACGCTGCTGCTGGCGCTGCGTGCTCGCCGGAAGCGCATCGACACGGTCGTCAACATGGAAATGTTCGTGCGATACAGCAGCCTGCTCGCGTATCTGAGCGGAGCGGCCCGGCGCGTGGGTTTTCACCGATTCAACCAGGAAGGTCTCTATACCGGCGACCTGCTGACGCACAAGGTGCTGTACAACGCGCAAATTCATACAGCGCACAACTTTCTCGATCTCGTGCATGCGCTCGACGCGCCGCCGCATCAGGTGCCGCGCGTGAAACGTCCGCGAACGATGGATTCGCTCGACGTTCCAAAGATCACGACGGATGCGCCGACGGCCGCACACATGTGGCGGAAGCTGAAGGCCGTCAACGCCGGCATCGGCGCCGATCGCAAGCTCGTGGTGCTCAA
>DASPWV010000664.1:0-2957 GCA_035637635.1 Vicinamibacterales bacterium
GCGGCATTGCATTGGGGATGTTCGAAGCGGCGACGTTCGAGTCAGGCCGCGTGCGGCTCGACCCGGGGGATGCCCTCGTGATGTACAGCGATGGGATTACCGAAGCCGAAGATCCGGCAGGAGAGCCCTTCGACGAAAGCGGCCTCGAACGGACACTGGCGCTCTACCCCGGGACCTTCCGGCATGCATCGGCCGCAAGCGTGGGACAGGCGATTTTCGACGCCGTGGAGCGGCATCGCCGCGATTCGCGGCTCGGAGACGATTTGTCGG
This sequence comes from Vicinamibacterales bacterium, assembly GCA_035637635.1. Taxonomy (GTDB): domain Bacteria; phylum Acidobacteriota; class Vicinamibacteria; order Vicinamibacterales; family UBA2999; genus DASPWV01. The sequence goes on from DASPWV010000664.1 coordinate 271, forward strand.
TACTCGTGCTGAGCCGACCCACGAATCCGATATCCTAGTCGCAGATAGTCCCAGATAGTCGCAGATGGCCGCAGATAGTCGCAGATAGACGCAGACTCGACAATTTACCAATAACGGCAGCAATCAACTGCGGATTGATCTGCGGCTATTTCCTCTCTTCATATGCGGGCCGTGGTGTGTTCTCTGCTCCTGGTATCTGTTGCGTCTGTCGCATCAGCGCAACAGCCCGGTGTGCCCCTGCCTTCTGATGAAGATCTGAGCATCCAGGCGTTCCTGCAGGCGGTCGAAACGGCCATCTCCACGACCGATCGCGCGGCGTGGTTGAACCTCCTCTCGCAGAATGCCGACCGCGCCGCCGCCGGCGAGTTCTTCGATTCCATCGTGCCTCAAGGCGTCACGCGTGTCGTCGTACGAGAGCGCGATCGATCCGAGTTGATGGGTGCTCTGCCCGGAGACGGATATCGACTCATCATCGAGATCTTCATCGAAACCGGCGCGCGCGCCCGGATCGCGACATGGCGTCTGGATATCCGGCGCCCTCGCGATTCGACGGACCGGCAGCCGTGGCGGCTGATCGTGCAAGAGCGGCTTTCGTTCGTCGAAGGGTTGCATCGCTTGTCGCTTCACCCCGAAAAGCAGTTCGCCGCGCGCGACCTCGTCATCGACTCCGTCGATTTCGAGCTGCGATTGCCGGCCGGCGACGTGTTCGTCGCAGACACGGCGGAAGGCGTCACGGCGCTGGTCCTGATTGGCGACGGGACCATGAGCTTCACACCGTCACCTCCGGAGGAGCGCGGACAAGTCCGCATCTTCGCCGGAACCGAGTCGCTCGAGACGACGTTCTCCGCAGCGTTCGTGCGGTTGAATCCTTATGAGTTCGAGCAGCAGTTGAAACGACCGTCGCTGACGCCTGTGGCCGTCGACGGCCGTTTGTTCCGGCGAGCGCAGTTGATCTTCGACGAGGAAGTCGTCAAGTCGTTCAGCCTCGATCTCAGCGAGCTCAGCCGCGACACCTGGTCGCTGCTGCCGCAAGCGGGCGACTTCCTCGCAGAGGTCCGGACACGCCGGTTCGACACGCTCACCTACGCGCGCTCGACCGGCGAAGCGGAAGACATCACGCTGTTTCATCGCGCGAAGAAAAAGAACATTTCCGCGTATGCGTCGCCGATGAAGTTGAGCAGCCGCGGGAGATTCTTCAACGAAGACGACCTCGTCGAGTACGACGTGCTCAATTACGACATCGATGCGACGTTTTCACCGGAACGCGAATGGCTCGAAGGCCACGCACGCCTGCGCATACGGGTGAAGGCTTACGCGCTCGGCGCGCTCACACTGAAGTTGAACGAGCTGCTGAACGTCAGGTCGGTCAACAGTGACGAGCTCGGGCGGCTGCTTTTCCTCCGCGTTCGCAATCAGAACAGCGTCGTCGTGAATCTGCCCTCGACCGTGGCGCGCGACCTCGAACTGACGCTCGACATTGCGTATCAGGGGCTGATGCGCAGCCAGGGCATCGATCAGGAGTCGATCGCGCTGCAGGAGCCAAGGCTGCAGGAAGATCAGCCGTTCGTCCCGCCGGAGCCACACTGGTTGTTCAGCAACCGCAGCTACTGGTATCCGCAAGGCCAAGTCACCGACTACGCGACGGCACACGTTCGCGTGACGGTGCCTGCGGCTTACGCGGCGGTAGCGAGCGGCGTCGGGTCGCCGGCCAATCCGATCCTGACGTCCGGCGCCGCGGGAGCGCGTGCGACGTACGTATTCAGCGCCGATCAACCACTCCGTTACGTCGGACTGCTGGTAAGCAAGATGCGCGATGTGGATGCTGCGCACGTCGCGCTCGACATCGTTCCGCCGGCGCCGGTCAGCGGACCCGCGGAGGAAACGCCGTACCTGGGCGCCGGCGTGCTGGCGACGCGCAAGCCGACGCGAAAGTCCGTTCCGGCGGTCGGTACGCGAAACACGTTGCTGCTCGAGCTCGAAGCCAACCGACGTCAGGAACAAAAAGCGCGCGAGACCATGGGTACGGCGGCGGATATTCTGCGCTGTTATGCGGCGCTGATTGGTGACGTGCCGTACGACGCGATGAACATTGCGATGGTGGAAAGCACTCTCCCGGGCGGTCACAGTCCGGCGTACGTCGCCATGATCAACAACCCTGCACCGATGGCGCCGAACACGTGGCGTAACGATCCGGCCTCCTTCAGCAATTTCCCCGAGTTCTATCTGGCGCACGAGCTCGCACATCAGTGGTGGGGTCAAGCGGTCGGATGGCAGAACTATCACGAACAGTGGCTCAGCGAAGGGCTGGCGCAATACTTTGCGGCTCTCTTCGCGAAGCAACGACGCGGCGAGGCAGCCTTTCGCGACGTGCTGCGGCAGTTCCGCCGGTGGGCACTCGAGGATTCCGATCAAGGCCCAATTTATCTCGGCTATCGGCTCGGCCATCTGAAGAACGACAGCCGCGTGTTTCGCGCCATTGTTTACAACAAGGGCGCCGGCGTGCTGCACATGCTCCGTCGTCTCGTTGGCGACGAGGCCTTCTTCAAAGGATTGCGCCGCTACTACGCTGAGAATCGCTTCAAGAAGGCGGGGACGATCGATCTCCGGCGCGCGATGGAAGCCGAGTCGGGCAAAAATCTCGAGCGATTCTTTCAGCGATGGGTGTTTGAAACCGGAATACCGCGCCT
>DASPWV010000665.1:0-4285 GCA_035637635.1 Vicinamibacterales bacterium
TGGATTCGACGCTCGTCGTTTTCTGGTACTCTTCTTCATGCCGTTCCTCCTTGGTCGCTAGCCGGCGACCGTTCGGTGATTTGTGGTCACCGGGAGGATACGGCATTTTTCTTTTCAACCAGATTAGAGACACGACCCCCGTCTGGCTAAAAGAGGACAAAGAAGAAGGCCCTCAACACAAGATTTCTCTGTGTCTCTGTGTCTCTGTGGCTTCATCAATGCCGCTTATAAGGCTCATGTTCTCGCGGCTTCCGGCATCGTCAGCGCCGGCAGCATCTGCTCAATCCGCGCGCGCTCGGGCTCGAGCCACGGCGGCAGCACGAGCGACTCGCCGAGGTGCGCCGCGTCTTCATCGACCGCGAACCCCGGTCCTTCGGTGGCCAACTCGAACAACACACCCCCGGGCTCTTTGAAGTAAACGGACTTGAACCAGAAGCGATCGATCACCGGCGTTGCATGACCGCCCGCCGCCTCCACGCGCGCGCGCATCGTCAACTGATGCTGCTCATCGTCCACACGCCACGCGAGGTGATGCACGCTGCCGACGCCCCATGCGCCGCGCCGTCCCTCCGGCGTCTCGCGCAGATCGACCACGCCGGCCGCATCGCGAAAGCCGTAACGCGTCCAACCGTTCTCGCTCGCCAGGAGCTCGAACCCGAGCACCTGTGTGAGAAACGTCGTCGTCGGCGTCGAATCGCGCTCCCAGATTTGCGCGCCGTACAGCCCGCGGACCTGGCGCTCGCCTGGCACCGGACCGCCGTCCCATGGCGTGTATGCGCGAGCCGGAACACTCGCGGGCTCCACGAGCGCCAGCTTCAATCCGTGCGGATCGACGAGCGGCAACACGCGATCGCCGAACCGCTTCTCGATGGCGCCGAGCGGAGTGGAATAGCCGTCGAGACGCGAGCTCCAGTACTCGAGACTGCCGGCCGGCACTTCGAGCGCGACTTCAACCGAAAGCCCATGCCCGAGGCGCGGCGGCGCCATGTGCGCCCACGGAAAAAAGGTCAGATCGGATCCGGGGTGGCCTTCTGCATCTGCGTAAAACAGGTGATAGGTCCCAGGATCGTCCTGATTGACCGACCGCTTGACGAGCCGCATGCCGAGGATGCCTGCGTAGAAGTCGAGATTCTCCTGCGCAGGTCCCGCGATGGCCGTGATGTGATGAAGTCCGTTGACGCGCATATCGGCCTCGCCGAAACCCCCATTATGTCCCGGTCTGTCCGTTGTTTCCGCGCGGCGGTTCGGCGCCGAGGCCTTCCTTCGCGATCTGAACGGCCAGCTCGACGCGATTGGTCACATTGAGCTTTTCGAAAATGCTGCGGAGATAATTTTTCACCGTTTGCTCGGTCAAACCCAGCTCGGACGCGATGTCTTTGTTGCTTCCGCCCTTTGCAACGAGCCGAACGACATCGAGCTCGCGTGGCGTGAGGCTCGCGACGCCGCCGCCCATGGTGCGCGATCGAAGTCCGCCGACGATGGCGTCGACGCTCTCGACGCCGACCCAATGCTCGCCCATCAACACGCGGCGAATGCACGTCGGGAGAATATCCATCGCCGTTTCTTTCAACACCACGCCCCACGCGCCCAGGAGAAGCGCCGTCTGAATCTCGGCATCCTGAATCGTCGCGGTCACGAGGATCGTGCGCGTCAATGTTTTCGCGCTCTGCAGCCGGCGGAGAACATCGAGGCCGTTGAGGCCGGGCAGAATGAAGTCGAGCAGCAGGATATCCGGGCGAAGCGTCGAGACCAGCGACACCGCCTGTTGTCCATCGGCGGCTTCGCCCACCACCTCGAAGCCAGGCTCGGTTGAAAGCAAGGCTTTCACACCAAGCCTGTAGACAGGATGATCGTCAGCAATCACAATCCGGATAGTCCGTTGCGAGGTCATCCTGGAAGGGCACCATGGTAATGCAGCGGACTTAGGTAATCTTCTATTACCCGGGCAGACATACTTTTTATTTCGTGTAGGACATAAGTTTTACGGCAGGTACCAAAGAGCCATAGAAAGCACCACTCGTGTCCTAGCGCGGCCGTGCAGTTCCAGACAAACTGTGGCCCGAAATGGCCCAGTTGGCAACGGCGCAGTTGGAGGACGTCTTGCGATCTCGCGCGCCGCGCTTGCCACTTCGGGCCCCCATTCAATTCGTTACCCCGCGAGGAGCGGCCTGGGCTGAAGGGTGGACCATCAACGTCAGCCGGTCGGGCGTCCTGTTTCAGCCGGTCGACGAAGCCACCAAGTTCAGCGGCGACCTGGAGTTCATCATCCAACTCTCGCGCGGAGCGCTGCACGGTCCCGGTGTCGCGCTTCTTCCGAATCTTCATTGCAGCGGCTATTTAGTTCGTTCAACAGAAGGGCCCGACGGCAAGCCTCAGTACGCCGCAGTCATTCGACGGCAGCAGGTGGAGAAGCCGTGAGCATGGCCCACCGCGCGACGCGCCTCGCCGCACGCTATCGCGGACGGCGCGATGGGGAACCCCCAACCCCATCGCGTCGTCAATCGTCCCGCTACTCCTTCGTCCCGATTTGATCTTTCGGGATGAGTCCGTATTTCATGGCGTGGAGCGCAAGCTCCACGCGATTGGCGACCTGCAGCTTCGCGAAAATCCTCCGCAGGTGGTTTTTGACTGTCTGTTCGCCCAGCCCGAGCTGCTCGGCGATCACCTTGTTACTGGCGCCCTTGATGACGGCCGTGACGATATCCAACTCGCGGTTCGTCAAGAGCGCCGCTTCGTCCGACTGCGTCGGCCGCCGCAGTGCGTGCACGAGATCTTCGACGTCTTCGCGGCCGATCCAGAGCTCGCCTTTCATCACCTGGCGGACGCACTTGGTGAGGAGATCCGTCGCGAGATGTTTGAGGAGCACGCCGCGCGCGCCGCGGACGAGCGCCGTGCGCAATGCCGATCGATCCGGTTCGGGGGTGACGAGCACCGTCTTCGTGTGGAGATTCATCGACTGGAGGCGATTCAGCACCTCGAGTCCGTTGATGCGGCGTAGTCCGACGTCGAGCAGCAGCACGTCGGGCCGAAGCCGCTGCACCATCTCCAGCGTCTCCTCGCCGTCGGCGGCCTCGCCGACGAGCTCGAGCGAGCCCTCCTCGGCCAAAAGCGAACGCACCCCAAGCCTGAAGAGTGGGTGGCTGTCCGCGACCATGACCCTGATGCATGTGTGCTGACTCATCGATTCGGTCCGGGTCCATCCGCGCTGAGACGCAGATTCGGGCGGATAGCCCAAGCGAAGCGTACCACTACTTTCGGACCAAGCGTAGAGTATTCTTTAGCACTCTGTGTCTGTCTAGCTGACGACAAAGAGTATCAAAGATTACCTTACATGGTACCTCAGGCTCCTATAGTTCCTCATACCTCAGCAGTCATACTGTCTGGCCGTGGCGATTCATCCGTCGATTCCAGAGATGCGTGTAAGGCGTGCTGCCGGACAGCGGCTGAACGTGCCCCACGCGCATCGCTCCTGCTCGGACCGCGTCCGGTCCACTGGAGCGACGGCCAAGCTGAGCCACTCGGGTGCGCTTTTTCGTCCGGGCGGGCGGCTCCCCGCGCTGGCATCAACACTCCAGCTGGGAGCGCTGCGCATTGAGGTTTCTCACATCAATCTGAATCGGACGACCGAGTGTGCGGACGTTGACGTTCGCGAGTGAGTGACACCAATCGCGGAGTCCTTGGCTCCGCGATTTTTTCGTACGCGCGGCTGACGCGCGAATTTTTCGTACGGAGCGCGGGCGTTCAGGCCCGCGCCGTCATGCGGTAGGCGACGGAATTCTTGAACGTAGCGCGGGTCTTCTTGCTCGCCGAGGCCGGCCAAAGCGGTTGGGCGGCGGCGGCGAGGGCGGTCAGACCCGCGAACTTTCGGACCAATGGAGCTGTTTGTGACTACGACCACCAGGCGGACGCTGAAATACGTGATGACGGTGCTCTTCGCGGCCATGGGATCGGGCCTCTTGCTTTGGGCGCAAAACCCGCAACCGATTGGAACGTGGGAGGCCATCGGCGCCATCCCCGACGCGCGTGCGAACGCGGCATCGGTGGCGCTGCCCGACGGGCGCACGTTGATCGCAGGTGGAACGAACGTCGCCGGCGAGCTGTTGAACACCGTCGTCATCTACGACCCGGCGGCGCGGACGTTCGCCGCCGCGGGGCAGTTGACGTCAGCCCGTTCCGGCCTCACTGCGACGCTGCTGAAAGACGGCCGCGTATTGCTGGCCGGCGGACAGACGGCATCCGGCGTCAGCACGTCGCTCGAGATTTTCGATATCGAGTCGGGATCGTC
>DASPWV010000666.1:0-1855 GCA_035637635.1 Vicinamibacterales bacterium
TACATAATTCGCGCACGGAGCCGGATAACGGTCTAGACGCCTACACGAAGCGCAAGACACAGCAACGCCCCGGCGGCGGCATTCGTCGACCGGGGCGTTTTGCTGTACCGCAAGCAGTGCGCGGTTTGCGCCCGCGAAAAACCGGCTGATACAATCTGGGCCGGCTCATCCATGTCCAAGTCTCAGATCGTTATCTCGCTGCTGCTGACCGCGCATCTGGCCGCGATCACCCTCGCTGCGATTCCCGCGCCCGACCCGGCATTCAAAGTCGAGCCTATTCAGCATCCAACCAGCAACGACATCGCCGCGACCATGACGCCGCTCGTGGACCCGCTCGCGATCCGGATCAAATCCGTCGAACAGGTGCTCTGGAAACTGACGCTGCCGATTCGCCCACTGGTCGCCAGCTATACGAACATCACGGGACTCCAGCAGTATTGGGCGATGTTCTCTCGTCCGCCTTCGTCCGAGCAGTATTTCCGCGTTCGTTATTACGTCGCCTCACCGTCAAGACGGACGTGGACGGCCACCGAGCTCGTACATCCCACCCATCGCCACGATCGTGTTCGGTTGCTCCGGTCGTTTCGTGACTCCTACGAAGACAAGGCGTTCGACATCGCCTTCTCCAGCTTCGTGACCGCTCGCGACCATGGAAAACCGAGAGAGATCGATCCGGCAACCCGTCCCGAGCAGCTTCCTGACGATCTCGCGCCAATCGCACGATATTACGGCCGGCGATTTCGAGAGACGCAACTCCTGAGTGACGAGCGGATCATTCGAACGGAAGTCTGGCACGGGACGGCGCCGATTCCTCCGCCGGGTGAGCAACTAAGCCCCGTCGCCCTCGACGCGAGAGACACGGTCCTCCAGCGGTATTACGCGGGACCGATCGAAGACCGCGCGAGAGATGCGACAAAAACCCCCTATCACGGCGCAGTGCAAGAAGCTGACATCACCTGGGTGCTCGAGTACTACGAGGAGCAATGAAGGGTTCGGTACACCAGTTCGACGTGTCAGCCCTCATCGAGCGCTGGAGGCGATTCTGGTTCGAGGAAATCCCGCCGCACCCGTTTGCGCTGCTGCGAATCCTGATGGGCACTCTTGGTCTCTTGGGTCTACTGGGACTCACGCCCATCTCGATGTTCTGGACGTTGGATGGCCTGACGCCGATCGCAGGAGGAGGTCTGGGACTTAAATCGACGCTGATTCGATACGGCCTTGGATCACTGACCGGCGAGTTGCTCTTCGCGACGCTGTTCGCCGGGTTTGCCGCGATGACTGTGGGTTATAAGAGCGGGCTGGCGGTTGCGATTGGCTTTATGGGCAGCGTGTTCCAGATCCGATGGAACAGGCTGCCGTTGTCATCGGCGCACCAGGTGCTCACCTCCGTGCTGTTCTGTCTGGTGTGGGCCGACACGGGTGCGGTGTGGTCACTCGATCGGTGGCTCGAGCGGCGGCGTCGGCCGGCTGCCGCTGACGAACCGCCGCCGACGCAGCCGATCTGGCCGCTGCAAATGATTCGCTATCAGATCGCGCTGATCTATTTGAACTCGGGCTTGTGGAAACTGTTCGGGCCGATGTGGCGTGAGGGCTCCGCGTTGCATTACGCGCTGAACCTCAATGCGTTTCGCCGGTTTGCCCACGTGCTGCCGCCGCAACTCGAATGGGCGGCGACGCTTGGAACATATGTCACGTTGTTCTGGGAGATTGGTTTCGCCTTCATGGTGCTGCACCCGAAGACGCGACGAGTGGCGCTTGTCCTCGGCGTCTTGTTCCACCTCGGATTGTTCTTGACGCTCGAGCTTGGCCCCTTCAGTTGGGTCATGATCGCGTCGTACGTGGCATTTGTCGATCC
>DASPWV010000667.1:0-7871 GCA_035637635.1 Vicinamibacterales bacterium
GTGTCGCTCCACGCAGCGTCTCGGGCATCTGCGCGGCGAACCACGGGAGCGGCATGAAGCACAGGATGGCCATCGCTCCAGCTGCCCATCCACTCACTTGTGCGACGACCGGCGTAAGGATGGCCGCCGTGGCGGCCGAGATGCCGAATGCGGCGGCCCACTGTTCGCGGCTCGTGTGAAATTGCTGATGACGTATTTCCTCCATAACGGCCCTCACAACCGAACGCGACGGTGAACGACGGTTTGGTCACCAGAGTGAATCGGTACGACATCCGGCGGCCGCGCGAGTATTGATGCTTTGATCGCGCGTGGCAGACCGAGCGAACGGGCGATGACATCGAATTCCAAGGGCGACCTGTCGGCACGCTCAACGTCAACACGAATCCTTCGAGCGGCGGATCAACGTAGCCGACCGTCCACTGCGGTGGTCGGGTTCGGTAGCGTGTGGTGTCGATCGCGCGACCGTCCACAGCGGCCGAGAGTACGTGAGTGTCGACCGCGCGAAGGCGGATCGAATACGTATCAGCGGCGGGCCGGATGCGGAGCTCGAGCCGGCGTGTTCCGCTATGGCTCGAGTCGGCCACGACCTCGACGTCCGGTGCGCCGACTGCTACATGCGGAGCGGCCGCAGCCAGGGTCCGTGACTCGCCGGCAATCGCACGCGTGAGCCATTCCGGTGGTGCGTCGGGGTGTGAAGGCGTGCGAGGCACCACGATGCGCGCGGACGATCCGAGGAGGCTTGCGCTCCATGAACCGGGTCGAGCGAACTCCGGCGGCGTCACGAACCACGCGCGCGACGTCTCGACGTCGAACGCATATCCGAGCATCGACGGCTCCGGGTGGGCCGCACTCGGACGCGCGATCGCCGCGCCGGCGCCAACGAGCACCAGCGCTCCAACGAGCGCAATCGCTGGCATGACCCATCGTCGCGTCGCACCCAACGTTTCGAGATGGGGTGCAAGAAGCCACGCCGACATCGGTACAAAGAGCCCGACGATGATGGCGCCGGGATCACTCAACCCGAGAATGACCACGGCGACGCTATAGACTGCCGGCACGATCAGCGAGGCCGCAATGAGCGTGGCTGTCCAATTAGCGAGAGACCTGACACGAGCCGTCTGGGTGACCAATGCAGCAAGAGCGGCACCGGCCGCGGCGAGAAGCGGCCAGACAAACAGATAACTCGCCACTGGCCACTGTGAGGTCACAGTTACGACGACCACCGTCCACGCGAGGAGTGCGCCGATCCAAGCCCCTGCGAGACCTGCCCATCGCCGAACCAGCGCCCAGCCTACGGATGCGGATGCGAGAGCCAACGTCGCAATTCCGGCCGCGTAGAATCCTCGTGCGCTCGAGGATGCGCCGATCGCCAGCGAGCCCACGAGCCGGTCTGTTAAGCGAATGACGCCGAAGGCCATCGCGGCTGCGAGCGCAGTAGACACGATGATTCCGGCGATCCCGAGGATCACGCCTCGCATCCAGTGAGGCTCGCGGAGGCGGAGAAGCACTGCTCCGACGAGCACAAGAATCGCCGCCGCTATCGCGATCGGCATCGCGAACCAATCTGGATAGAGGATCAGACCGACACCAGGAGCCGTGAAGAACACGGCGTCGCCTGTGTGCGGCCGTGGAAGCGGACCCCCTGCAAAGGCGCGCGCTAACGCGAGCGCCATTACGCCCTGATGTTGCACGCTGCGCGCATCGAGGTGAGCAACGTCGTCGCTCGCAGTGTGATAACGCTCCAACCCGTCAGCGAAGGCGAAATTCAGGGCGGGTTGGCCCAGTGTGACGAGCTCCGACAGATCAGTGTCGTTCGGGAGCGTTCGGTACACCGTAACCGAGAGCGAGCTTGCCGTGGCGTGCGGCACGCGCCGCAACACGCCGACCGCGTCCAAGTTCCCGGGCGCCGTTTCAAACATCACGGACGGTCCCGACGTACCGCGGCCTTCGAGATTGAGGACGATCGCAACGTTCCGCGCCCACGAGTGTTCGCGCACGAATGCGGCCGCTCCCGTGAGACCTGCCTCTTCGCCATCGCTGAACAACGCCATCACGTCGTGCGCGAGTGTCGGACCAGCGCGCAGCGCCCGCAACGCCTCGAGGAGTGCCGCCACGGCAGCGGCGTCATCGCCAGCAGCCGGACCTGCCGGCACACCGTCGTAATGCGCAACCAGCAGCACGGCGAGCCCGCCAGCGTCTCGTCCCGGGAGCCGCGCGAGCACATTCAACACATGGGCGGCCACCGTGTTGTGCGTCCCGACACCCGTCGTTTCTTGGGTTTGTGTCTCGAGGCCAAGCGTCCCGAGCGTGTCGATCAAGTACTGCCGCACACGCGCGTGCTCGGCGCTGCCGCTCGGTCGCGGGCGCTGTGCAATCGCTCGCACGTGTTCCATCGCACGCTCGGCCGAAAATTCGGTTGCGGGCGCAGTGGCCGGCACTGGCCTCGGCGGTCGGTCGAACAGCGCGATGAGCGCCGCACAGAGAAGAATCAGCGCAAGGCCGCAGAAGAACGCGGAGCGCATCGAGCGCATCATTGCCCCTCAGATCGAAACGGCACGTTCCGCTTGCTATTGCACGATCGTGAACACCTCTCGGTAGCCAGACTCTACGTGCGGCGTGAACTTCTGATAGCCGCGTCGCCAGTCCTCATTCGCCATGGCGGTTGAGCTCGCCTTCTCGTATTCCGAAAGGTTGGGATACGTCGTCTCGAGGACGAGCGTGTAGTACGGGCCCACGAGATCCGTGAGTACGCGGAACGAGTCGTTCCGAAAACCGGCCCGATTCGCGGCGTCGCCGACTTCCTTGAACGCGGCCAGAGCATCACGAGCTTTCCCGAACTTGAGTCTGAACACATCGCGCACCAGAATCATGTCGCTCCTCCAGGCAGACATGCATCCGCCTGCAGCCGATCTGCCGACGGGCCGCTGTATCTGGTTTGATGACGAACGCGCGCGAACCTTTCGGGCTAGGACCGGACAGCGTTCAGGATGGCGCTCACGAGTTCGGCTGGGACCTCAGTCTGCGCGTCAGCGTCGGGAATGGCGAAGGCCCGGCGGCCCAGCTCGATGGTCGCGCGATAGGTCGCGAGGTAGGCGCGACAGTTTGGACAGACACTCAGGTGCCGATCGAATTGCGCCCGAATATCAGCCGCAAGAGCGCCGGACACGTAATCCGCCAGGAAATCAGCCACTTCACGGCAGGTCATGACGCCTCGCCTCGCAGAAAGACCGGATCGAGGAGCGTCCGTAAGGCTTGCCGCGCTCGATGCAGCCGAATATGTACCGCGTTTGACGAGACATCCAGCGCCGCCGCGACCTCGTCAACGGAGATCCCTTCGATGTCATGCATCAGTAACACCGTGCGGTACGAGTCGGGCAGCTGATCGATGCAGCGACGCACGAGTGCGCATGTTTCCTGCTGTTCAATCAGGGCGTGGGCCGCATTCGACCAATCAATAAACGAGGCTTCGTGATGGCCGTCAGGCAGGAATCGTGGCAGCCAGTCGTCGATGGGCACCTCGACGCTGCGCCGTTGCGTACGCAGACGCATCAGGCACGAATTCACGACGATCCGATGCAGCCAGGTCGAGATCCGACTGCTGCCTTCGAAGCGACGACATGATCGAAACGCCGAAACAAAGGCGTCCTGAACCGCCTCGCGTGCGTCATCGTCGTTCCGAAGCAGTCGCCGAGCGACCGCCAGCAGCCCTCGGCCATGCTCTCGAACGATCTTCTCGAACGCGGTGAGATCGCCAGCACGAAACGCCGCAACCAACTTCGGATCGTCGCGCTCGTCTGCCTGGCGTCCTGTCGCGGAGCCCGCTCGACTCACGCGCTGAGGCTACCATAACGACCTCCTCACGCCGGGCTTAACGCGCCGGTCCCTTAGAGTGAGATGTTCCTGGCATGCCTATCCTTTCGCGGCTGCGAAAGAACGCGTAAATCCACGGCATCCAATCCAAACAGAACACCCGGTCAGCGGTGCCGCTCTGGTCGGACGATGGCCGCACGCGGCGATCCGCTTCAGACGCTTGGCGGCCCTCATTTGCTAGCGGATTCCGCGGTTCCGTCGTAGCTCTTGCAAGGCCACAAGCCTCGTCGAGTTCGGCGACGGCGCGGTAAGGGACCCGCGCAAGTCCGCCTGACAGTCAGCCGCCAGACGCGCGCTTTGCCCGGATGACGGAGGTGTGGGCGCCGGGGCGGCATGAATGGGTGACGACACCGTCTTCACAAGGAGCAGAGACATGCGAGGTACGTGGTTCGGCGCGGCGGTCATGACGCGCCTTGAAAGACGAGGCCCATATACCCCATCCAAATGATCGGAGGGCGTATGACTGTCGTCGAAACCCATCTATTTGACGTAATGAAAGAGATCGGGCCCGTGCTGCGGGCGCGAATCCGAACGTCCTGATGGCGGCTGCTTTCACCCGCGGCAACAGGCGATCGAGGTCTCGGGCGAGTACCGCGTTACCGGACGTGGCCCCTTGGCGAGCACGCTGCACGACGCGCACTGGCTAGGATGCAGCTCACGCTGAGGCATTCGCAGATCATGCCGGACGTTTACGCAACCATCGCAGGCGCCGATCGTCAGACCCAAGAGCGCTTAGCGGCCATTCTGGAGCTACGCGCGTCCGACCAGCAACAGCGTGCGATCGTCGATGCCTACCTTGCCGACCGCGAAATCGCCGGGTCCGCCCGCGTGCTGGACATCGGGTGTGGAACAGGCTTCGTCACGCGGGCGCTGGCCCGGTTGCCAGGGGTGGTCAACGCCGTGGGTGTAGACCTCTCGCCGGTCTTTCTCGCCAAGGCGCGCGAATTGTCAGCCGCACTGGACAATGTCGAGTTCCACGAAGCGGATGCGCGCTCGTTGCCTTTTGCCGCGCAGGACTTCGACGTTGTGGTGTTCCACACGACGTTGACGCACGTTCCCGAAGCCGAGCGAGCGTTATCGGAAGCGTTCCGCGCGCTGAGACCAGGAGGAAAAGTGGCCGTCTGCGACGGCGACTACTCGACGATCAGCGTGGCAAACGGTGAATGGGATCCTCTACAGACCTGCATTGAGGCCGCGAAAGCGGCATTCATTCACGACCTCTGGCTCACGCGTCGCATGCCAGCGCTTCTCCGGTCCGTCGGCTTCTGTTCGGTGCAGACGAAGAGTCATGGGTATTTACAGATCTCGCAATCGGAATACATGGCCTCGCTGATCGATCGTGGTGCCGATCATCTCTCGAGCACCAAACGAATCGGCTCCGAACTGTGTGCCTCATTGAAGGCGGAAGCGCGCCGTCGGGTTAAGGCCGGTGAGTTCTTCGGCTTCATCGGATTCGTCAGCTTTCGCGCCGCCAAGCGGGCGTAGCGACACCCACCGAGGAGGGGAAGTGCTATGGGCACATGCATCGAGCAGCGCTCCCTACGGGACTCCGATCCGAGGCGGCGGCTGGCTGATGCTGAGGTCCGGAAGGAGCGGACCACCCCGGAGGGCCTCGCGGCGTAACAAGTCAAGGTCGCCGGAGGAGTTAAGGGCCAGATTGTGGAACGAAAACGACACGTAGAGGAGGTGGCGCAATGATAGAGCACAACTTCCGGACGACGGTTGCGCGGTCCCCCGAGGAGGTCTTCGACTTCCTAGTCGACCTTCGTAACGCGCCGCAGTGGGAGCCCAACTGTCAAGAGGTCGTAAAGACATCGGACGGCCCGATCGGAAAGGGCACGACGTTCCGCGCGAAGAAGGGGATGGGCCGGCTCGAGTCGGAGATCGTCGAGTTCGAGCGCCCGGCGCATTTCGCCACTCGAGACAACGGGCGCGGAATGACCTGCGGCTTGGACTTTCGCTGCGCCGCCAAGAACGGCGGCACGGAGGTCTCCGGCAAGCTATGGATGGAGCCACGCGGACCGATGCGTGGGCTCATGCTGCTGATGCGCCTGATGATGAAGCGCACGCTCGGCGAATTGCCCGATAAGCTGCGGCGCGTCATCGAAGCGCAACGCACATCGACTCGCACGGTGTAGTACCCACGCCCTCTCCTCGGAGACGAAAACGTTCGCACGAATGGTTCCGGGCGGAACAGTCCTGTCGTCGCGCTGGTTCTGGTGGCCCGCGCGCCAAGGAAACGGTTTAGAGCGGTTTGGCTTCAAATGGTCCTCCGCAGCCACGTAGGAACAACGATCAGCAGGAACTCAATAAGACTCCTTACCGAGGGAAGGGCCAGGGTACCCTATGGATTGCGGGAATTTTGATTGTTTTTGGCAAGATGCCATAAGATCATGGGCAATGTGCCACACGAGGAGGCGCGGTGACAAAGGCGACCACGGTCGACGCCCCAGCTCTCGAACATCCGGGTGTCCTTAAGCGGATCCAACAGATCCTCGGCGTTCAGCGTCTGCGCACGGACCAAGATCTGATGAGGCTCGTCGAAGAACGATTGTCGTCCCGAGCTATCCATTCGTTGCGCCAATCAGGACTGACTGATGAGGAAGTCTACGCCCTCGTCATTCCTCGTCGGACGCTGACCCATCGGCGTGCACGACGCGAACCCTTGAGCCGCGACGAGTCGGATCGCGTGGTTCGAGTCGCGCGTGTGGTCGCGTTGTGCGAGGAAGTATTCGGTGAGCGCGAGCGCGGATGGCGGTGGCTTCGGGATGTCAAGCGCCAGTTCCAAGGACGAGCGCCACTTGACCTACTTGTCACTGAGGCAGGTGCGAGGCTGGTCGAAGAATTGCTGTATCGCATCGACGAGGGTATGGCCGCGTAAGTGGTCCTGTGGCACATCAGCAACCATGTTTCGCTGGCCGGCGATGGCGGGATGCGAGCCTCGGGCCGCTGGCACACGCGTGGTCGTCGAGTCGTTTACGGCAGCGAGACTCCGGCAGCGGCATTGCTGGAGATCCTGGTCCATTTCGAGATTGACGTTCGCAATCTGCCCACGCGCTACCGCCTGCTGAAGCTTCACGCGCCCGACGATCTAGTCGTCGAAGGTGTGGCGACAGAAGATCTTCCGACGGACTGGCCGGAACGAACCGATTTCACGCGTGCGACTGGGGATCGGTGGCTTCAGATGGGACGTTCTCCCCTGCTCCGAGTGCCATCCGCAGTGGTGCCTGAAACGTTCAACCTGCTGCTGAATCCAGGGCACAAGCAATCGGGGCGGGTCCGAGTGGTGCAAATCAGCGAGCACGCGATAGATCCGCGTCTCCTCAAGTAGACGACGTTGGCTGCTGTTGACCGCAACGACGATCGAACCGCTCGAACAGATCTGCATTCGCCTCGAGCGCGGCCACAACCGCATCGACATCCGATTCGTTGTTGTACGCATGGAACGAGATGCGCAACCCGTTACCTCGAGCTGACACGACGAGGTCGCGAAGTGCCAGACGGGCGACCAGTGCCTGCGCATCGAGGCTTTCCACAACGACCAGCGGACCCCGCCTCGCCGGGTCCGCCGGCGTTCGCACGACGAAACCGGCCGCCGAGGCCGCGGCGTGAAGGCGAGCGACGAGGCGGGCAATCTGTTCGGCGACGGCGTGGTAGCCAATCTCGTCGAGCAGCCGCAACGCGGCAAGGGCGGCATAGGCGCTTGGCACCGACGGCGTGCCGCTCTCGAATCGCCGCGCCTCAGCGGGCCAGTCGAGCGCATCGATTCTGAACGCAAACGGATTGATCCGCCCAAACCAGCCTGTGATGGTCGGTACGAGCTCGGCGATCAACTCGCGTCGCACGTAGAGAAAGCCGATTCCAGCCGTCGCCAGCAGGTACTTCAGGCACCCCGTTACCATGAAATCAACCTGTAATTCCCGGACATTGAGCGGAGCGGAACC
Organism: Vicinamibacterales bacterium; assembly: GCA_035637635.1. GTDB lineage: Bacteria > Acidobacteriota > Vicinamibacteria > Vicinamibacterales > UBA2999 > DASPWV01. The sequence goes on from DASPWV010000667.1 coordinate 7,815, forward strand.
CGTGTGTTGATAGTCGTCCATGAACACGCGCGCTCCACGTTCATGACACATCGCCGT